>CAYGUO010000001.1:0-52468 GCA_964353095.1 uncultured Flavobacteriaceae bacterium
TTTACGTCAATTTTGCTGTTTACCGCTACCCGGATATTTGATGAGCCAGATGAGGTTATCTCTGCAGTATTCGTAGTGAATTCAAAAGCTTTTAGGTTTGACGAGCCAGAAGATGTCACATCCAAACGTTCTGCAGTTCCACCTAAGGTTATATTGCTAGATCCAGAAGAAATTACTTTTAAGTTTTTCGCATTAATAGTCAAATCTGCATTTTTAGACCCAGAAGTATGCACTTTAAAATCATTGGCCTCTAGCATCTTTTTGCCAACTACTTTACCAGAGCCTGAAAGACGGATGGCATCAATTTTATCAACAGGAATAGTTACAAAAATGGTTGCACCGGCAGAAGGCCTTAACTGCATATTATCCCTAGATTTTATGGTCAAAGTACCACCCCTGACTTCGGTCTCTATATATTCTAAAAGATTGTCTTCCCCTTTTAGGGTAATGGTGCCTTCGTCCCCATCAACAAGCGCTACTTCGAAGAAACCGCCTATAGCGATACCATCATAATTTCCTGTTTGCCGTTCTAAGGTTACAACGTTTCCGTTGCCCTGTATTTTTTTACCCCTTTGGGCATGTGTAAGGGTCAAACAGGTCATTGCTAGGATAAATGTTGTTATTGTTTTCATGATATAGTTGTTTTTTATGATTCTTATTCTTCTCTAAGGGCATTAATAGGATTACGATTTGCAGCAAAAATGGCTTGACCACCAATGGTTGCAAGGGCTACGGCCAAAGCAAGGGTGGCGGCACCCACAAAGTACCATAGGTTGAGTGATATGCGATATGCAAAATCAGAAAGCCAATCTGTTGATAATAAGTACGCAATGGGTACTGCGATAAAAATCGCTATCACCACAAGTAGTGCAAAATCTTTTGATAACATCACTACAATTTGAGTCACATTCTGACCAAGAATTTTGCGAATACTAATTTCCTTTCGTCTTTGGAACGCCGTAAAAAGTGCCAAACCAAATAGACCTAAACAAGAGATGATGATGGCCAAACCAGCAAAGTATTTAGATAGTAAGGTGACAATCTGTTCTGAACGATAGATTTCTTGAAAATTATCATCTATAAATCGATATTCAAATGGAGTATTGGGGTTGAATTTTTTGTATATCGTTTCAATTTTGGCAATAGTTTCATAGGGCTGTTTAGCATCTAATTTGACCATGATGTTATCACCCTTACCTAATTCAAAAAATAAAGGCTTAATAGGTTCGTACAATGATTCAAAGTGAAAGTCTTTTACTACGCCTACAATCGTTTTGTATCCTTCAAAATATACTTGCTGACCAATAGGATTATCTTCGTACCCCATTGTTTTTATAGCTGTTTCGTTAAAGATGATGCCCTCTCTATCGGTTTCTGAGTTCTGTAAAAATGAACGACCTTCTATTACTTCAACATCTAAAAGGTCAATAATATCATATCCCCCAGAAATGTCAAAAAATCGAATTTTAAGTTCATCTTTTTCTTGATCTGCCCATTGATAGCCGGTGCTATTGCCAAGTCTTCCAGGAAGGTCCCCGTACATATGAGACGCTTTTGATATTCCTACAACTTGTTCAATTTCTGTAATAAATGCTTTGTACTCCGTATCTAAATTACCTTCTATAGGAAAAGAAACTACCTGCTTTTTATCATAACCTAGTTCTTGCTCTTGAACAAAACCCACTTGTTTTGATACTACTAAAACGGCAATGAGCAATACTATTGAGATGGAAAACTGAAAAATGACCAAGCCTTTTCGCAACCAAAACTCCCCTCGACCAACATTTAGTTTACCCTTGAGGGTTTGCACCGGTTTTAATTTTGAAAGGTACACTGCCGGGTATATGCCAGAAATAAGACCTGTAGCAACGGTAATCGCCAGTACACCAATAACCGCACGGTATCCAAAATCAAAAGTCAATTTTGTACCAATGATTTCATTAAAAATAGGTAACACTATCTTCACAACTGGAACTGCCACCATTAAAGCCAATAGCGACATTAAAACGGCTTCGGTCATAAATTGTAATAGCAGTGTTGTCCGTTTTACTCCCGCTGCTTTTTTAATTCCAATTTCTTTGATTCGTTTTGCGGCGTTTGCTGTGGCTAGATTTGAAAAATTGATACAGGCCAATACCAGAATAAGAAGTCCGATAATACCAAATAAGCGCACAAATTTCATTCTGCCCGCTGCTGGTACGCCATTTTCAAACGAACCAAATAAATAACGCGCTTTATATTTTTGAGCAAATAAGCTTGTGTTTGCTCCTTGGATTTTACTCTCTAAATAGTTGTCAATTTTAGTGTTGAATTCACTAATACTAACCCCTGGTAATAAGACGAGATGGGCTTGAACTCCGCCGTTATTCCATTTTTTTAAATTGGGACGACCTTCCAAAAACCGTTCAAAACTGAATAATACATCATAGGTATCCGAAGTATTTTTAGGTAGTTTAAAAACACCTGTTACCGTATAGCTTCCATCAAAGTATTCGTTTCTGAACGTAACGGTTTTACCTAATGCATTTTGACCAGAGTTAAATAGGCTCAATGCCATTGTTTCTGAAATCACTATGGATTGTCTGTCCGTTAAGGCATTGTTTTTACTACCGGCAATAAAATCACATCCGAAGATTTTAAAAAAACCATCGCCCACAAATTGAGGTTTTACCTTAATGTTATTGGTTTGGTTTGAAAGCACCCCATTATAGAAGGAACGTGGTGCTACCACTGGCACGGCATAGTCAATTTCAGCGATATCTTCTGCCATGGTTAAGGTCAATGGTCCTGGAGTAATATCTTCTGTCTCTATAGTTTGTGGTGTATGGTAATTGACCACCACTTGCACATGCCTATCGCTATCTATTTCAGAAAACTGATTTACCTTAAGTTCGTTGGTAACCCAAAGAAATATCAACAGGGCAGCTGCGAGTCCACCAGTAAGCCCTAGAATATTGATTAGAAATACACTTTTAGATTTTTTAATACTTCTGAAGAAAAGTTTAATGTTTTGTTTCCACATGATTGCTGTTTTTTGATTGATGATATCTTTATTCGTCTCTCAACGACTTGACTGGGTTAGCGATAGCTGCTTTAATTGTTCTTGTGCTAATGGTGACCACAGCGATAAGTAGCGCGATACAACCAGAAATTGCAAAAAAGCTCCAGCTTAAATCGATATGGCTAGCATAATTCTGTAGCCATTGCTTTGAAAACCACCAAGCAATAGGTGTCGCTATAATAAAAGCAAATAGGACTAGTTTTACAAAGTCTTTGGTCAGTATATAGGTGATAGACGTAACACTTGCGCCAATAACTTTACGAATTCCTATTTCTTTAGTGCGCTGTGAAACAATCAACATTGACATCGCAAAAAGCCCAATACAACTTAGAACAATCGCAATTATAGATCCTGTAGTAATCATGGTTGCCATTTTCTGTTCTTTTCGAAATGTTCTATTGATATTCTCATCTAAAAAAGAACCCAAAAATTGTGCATTGGGCTCTATTTTGGCCCAAGCTTTTTCAATGGCACCATAAGTATTGGCCAAGTTTTTTGGTGCCACTTTTACATAGGCATAATATAGCGGATAGTTACGGCTCATCATCATAGAGATAGGCGCTATAGCCTTATCCAACTTTTCAAAATTATAGTTTTTGACAACCCCAATAACCGGAAAACGTAACGAACCGTTAAAGCTGATATATGCTGTCAAGGGGTCTTTTTCACCGAATTCTTTTGCCATAGCCTGATTGATGACCACGCCTATACTATCACTTGCAAAATCCCTGTGAAAATTTCTACCAGCTACAATCTCCAAATCTAAGGTTTCTACATAATCATAATCAACCGTTAGGTAGTTGGTATTAATCATCCTATTCTTGTATTCAAAGCCAAACATATTTTTGGAAACACTACCATCTTTACCATAACCTAGATTGTTATCCGCACCTGATATCTCTAAAATATCAGGATTTCCAGCCAATTCGTTTCTTAACAGTTCTAGTGCATCGTAGCTGTTCTTTTTCCCATCCATAGGGAAAGAAAGTACTTGCTCTTTATTAAAGCCAAGGTCTTTATTGCGTAAATAATCTATTTGACTTTTTAAGACCAATGTGCCGCTTATTAATAAAATGGCAATACCAAACTGAATGACCATTAGAATATCACGCACCCTATTCTTTCCTGAAGTCTCCATTTTTCCCTTTAAGGACTGTATAGTTCCCAGTTTACTCATTAATAGGGCTGGATAACCTCCAATTAAAAGGGTTATCATTAATACTGCTAGTAAAAATATGCTGATAAGGATAGGGGTTAGGATTAAATCGAATGACACCTCAGTTCTGAACAAGGTTTTAAATTCATCAATGAGCAACAGGCTTAGGAGCAAGCCTATACCAACTGAAGCCAGAAATATAAAAAGGCTTTCGCTCCAGAATTGGAAAAAGAGTTGCTTTCTTTTTGCGCCAAGGGTCTTTCGCATACCAATCTCTTTTAAGCGTTGCCCGCTTCTTGCCAAGCTCATATTGATGAAATTCACACAAGCGATGAATAGAATTAAAAATGCTACCCCTAAGACCAAATAAGATGTGCTTCGACTAATTTCAGCATCACCTTTGGCAAAGTTGGCAAAGTTCATATCCTTAAGAGAAAGTAGCTCATACTTAAAAAAACGACCATCTGAATTGGCCTGCGCACCATCTCTTTTAGCATCTTCAATACGTTGTTTAAGGTTAATGTCAACCAAAGAACGAGTTGCCTCTTCAAATCTACTAGGATTGGCATTGGGCGCTAATTGTACGAAAACATCATGATATCTCGCATTCCATGAATTTTGGCTATTTGTAAAACTAGCATCTTTTTCAAACCTCACTGCTATTTCAAAATCAAGATTACTTTGAACAGGGATATCTGCAACCACAGCACTCACGGTAAAAGGTTGGTCTTGACCGTCAATCAAAATTTGTACAGTTTTACCAATCGCTTCTTCTCCAGCAAAGAGTTTTTCAGAAGTGTCTTCTGTGATTACAATATTTGATTGTTGCTCCAAAGGATTGTTCATTTTACCTTTAATCGTTGGAAATGTGAACATGTTAAAGAAATCTGCATCTACCCAAATGGCATCCATATTGATTTCTTTTTCTCCATAAGAAACAATTGCCTCTTGTTCTAAATGACGTGTTGCCTTATTCACAAAAGGGACATCCGCTTTTATGGCATCCATCAGTGGTGCTGGGTGACTTACGTTGGCTACAGGGCCTTTTGGGGTTTGTCCAACCCAATAAACTTTATGGATATCGCTTGCATTGGTATGGAACTTATCGTACGATAAATCAAAAAAACCTGCCATCGAAAGCAATATTGCCACTGCGAATGCAACCGAAAGGCCAACAACATTTATAGACGTAAAAACTTTGTCTTTTGTTAAGTTTCTCCAAGCAATTTTCAAATAATTTTTAAACATAGTGTTCGGATTTTTGATTGATGATGTGGTCGTTATTCGTCTCTAAGCGAATCAACTGGGTTAGCGACTGCCGCCTGAAAACTCTGCCAGCTCACCGTTAATAGCGCGATTATAAGTGCTGATACCCCTGCAAGCACAAAAACCCACCAGCTAATAGTTGTTTTATAGGCAAAACCTTCTAACCATTTACTCATGGCATACCAAGAAATAGGGACTGCAAATACAAATGCCAAGGCAACCCATTTTACAAAATCTTTATTCAAGAGGGTAAGTACTTGTGGTATGCTTGCCCCGTTGACCTTGCGAATACCGATTTCTTTTTTCCGTTGTACAACAGTGTAAGATGTAAGACCAAACAGCCCCATGGAAGCAATAAGAATAGCTAAAATCGTAAAAATCTGAAAGGCAGATCCGAACGCCTTATCCTCTTTATATTGGGCTTCAAATTTTTGATCTAAAAAGGTATAGTTGAATGTACTCTGGGGAAATACTTGTTTCCATTCTGTTTTTATCTGAGCAATGGACGATTCAAAACCGGATACCGAAGCAGCGGCTGGATTTAGTTTCACCAAAAGATTATTTACGTCTTTCTGGTACCGAATAATCATAGGCAAAAGCGGACTTTTTAAGCCAAAATGGTAGTAGTCCTTGATTACGCCAGTAACCTTCCATTCGTTATTTCCCCAAAAATCGAGATTTTTATTTATAATATCCTCTGGAGATGAAATCCCCATGTTTTTTAAAAAAGTTTCATTCACGACAACTTGGCTACCCTCCCAGTCCGATGAGGGAAGAAAAGTGTTACCGGCCAAGAATTCAATATCTACCAAATCAAAATATTCTGGTTGCACATGATAGGTGTAGAATATTTTATCATTCTCTTGTTTACCATTAGGCAATGTTAATCCCCGAGTAGAGGATAGGTTATCAAAACTATCCCCAGGATAACTTTGAGCAATGGCGACACTTTCAACAAAAGGCAGTTTTTCAAGTTCCGATTCCAATACTTTAAAATCATTGATTAACAAAGAATCCACCTTCGCCGTTACTACTTCGCCTTTCAATGCAATCACTTGATTTAGGTTGGTACCTATAGGCTGACTTTCCAAAAAATTGATCTGTTTGGTGACTACTATGGTGCCAATCAACAAAATAATAGTGGCTAAAAATTGGGTTACTATAAGTCCTTTTCTAACCGCTAGCCCTTGCGAAGAAGTTTGTATTTTACCTTTGAGGGCTTTTGCCGGAGAATAGCTACTCAAAAGGATGGCAGGGTACAAACCTGCTACAATCATTCCTAATAATATAAAAAGGAAATAGGGTAAAAAAGCACTAAAATTTGATAAACCTAAGCTGAGTTCTTTACCAGTAATGTTATTGTACAAAGGCAATAGTATTGCCACTAAAATCAATGAAATTGAAATAGCAATAAAATTTAGCAGAATGGATTCGATAAGCGATTGAATGACCAATTGTGATTTTTGTGCCCCTGATACCTTTCGAATACCGGTTTCTTTTGCGCGCTCCATAGATTTGGTTGCAGAAAGATTAATATAGTTCAACCATGATAGAATAAGAATTATAAATGCAATAGCCATCAAAAATTTTATCCTAGTTACACTACCATTTGCAGAAACCTCATATGGTTTATCTGAATACAAATGAATAGCTTCAAGAGGTTCAATATTGTGTTGTTCCTCTGTATCTTCCTCTATATCGCTATCGATTATTTTTTGGCGTAAAAGAGCTGCGTCGGCATTTGGGTCTATTTTCAAAAAAGTGTAATAGTTGTTCATGTTCCAGTTGAGCTCATGAGCTCTTGGGCCATATTCTGTCCAAGTTTTCTCAGTTTCATACGATATTAAATAGGTATTTCTATAGTGGGCCGTTTTTGGCATATCGGCCATAATACCGGTTACTGTTAAAACAGCTTCTTCGCCGTCCCTAAAGGCTGAAATTGTTTTTTGCATCGGGTTTTCAGAACCGAACAGTTTTTGTGCGAATGATTCTGATAATACAATAGAATAGGGCTGAGCCAGCACGGTTTCTTTTTCTCCTTTTAATAGCGGATACTTAAAAATATCAAAGTAGCTTGGGTCTGCCAAGGAGCCCAAAGGTTGTTCTAATATGCGTTCCCCTAACTTAAAGGTCATTTTTTCAAAGTAGTAAAACCGAACATAATCCAACACTTCTGGGAATTCCTTTTTTAAAGATGGCCCTGTTAGATTATAGGTTTGCGCGTCTCCAGCAACAAATTCGTTACCTTCCAGATAATCCATATAGGCTCGGTAAACATGCTCAGAACCTTCAAATTTATCATAGCTCTTCTCATAATTTACATAGAGCATGATTAACACAAACGAAGCAATACCAATCGCTAATCCGAAGATGTTAATAAAAGAATACAGCTTGTTCTTTAACAAATACCGGGTTGCGATTTTTAGGAATAGTTTGTACATGGATACATCTTTGTTGGTGTTACAAAACCTACCCTATTATTATGCCACAATATAACTAACTGATATACAATAATGTAAATAGAAGGGTAGATGAGGCACTGTCAAAATATTTGACAGTATTTGTATAATATGTTTACAAGATGTTATTCCGTACGTAGACTCTTTACAGGGTTTGTATTTGCCTTGGCGATTGTTTTAATACTCATAATAATGAAAGCGATGAAGCACATCAATAATCCGCTTGCGATAAAAATCCACCAGCTTAAATCGGTCTTGAAAGCAAAGTTTTCAAGCCATTTGTGCAAGCTGTACCAAGCTAACGGAACCGCAATGATAAAAGCAATGCCCACCAATTTCAAAAAGTCTTTGCAAAGTAAGACGTTCAATTGTGCAATGGAAGCACCTAATACCTTTCGGATACCGATTTCTCGCGTTCTTCGCTCCGTAGTGTAAACGACAAGCCCTAAAAGCCCTAAACAACTAATAGCTATGGATAGGCCTGTGGCCCAGGCAAGTAATGTGGAGGTTTTTCTTTCTTTATTATAAAATTGCTTGACGGTATCATCCATGAAATTCACCTCAAAAGGTTCTTCAGGATAAACTAAGCCCCATTGCGTTTCTATTTTATCTAATGTACCTGACAAATCAGTAATATTCCCATTGACTGACAGGTGTATTGTATTGAATTGTGCATAGAACTCTCGGTAACTATCCCCTACCAAGACCATTGGGTCAATGGTCGATTTTAATGATCGTTGGTGAAAATCTTTCATGACGCCCACAATTGGTATTTTCATGTCGCCAACATCAATCATTTCACCCAAAACATCTTCAGGATTTTTAAAGCCTAGTTCTTTCATATAGGCCTCGTTAATCACAAATTCTGAAATGGTATCATTGAGTCGGTCCCTCCCCGCTAATAATTGAATACCATAAACCTCACGGTAATTGGAATCACCAAAAAGCTGTTGCAAGACAGTTGAGATTTTGTTGCCATCTTTAAAGTAATCTACCACCATAGAATTGAAATTCTTGGAGGCTGGGGGGTTACCAGCCAGAGAAATTTGAGTAATTTCGGGTATTTTGCTTAGCTCTTTTGCAAGGGTTTCTCGTTTAGTTAAATCATCATCATGCCATGCCCTGATATAAAGGTTGGCTGATGTTTTAAAGCCCATGTCTTGTGATATCATGTAATTGAGCTGTTTACCTACAATAAGCATTGCAATAATAAATACTTGAGCTATTACAAACTGGAAAACCGTTAAATATTGGCGTAGTCTTGGCTTATCTTTTTGATGTTCAAATTGACTTTTAAGCGCTTTAACTGGCTTAAAATTTGAAAGGACTAGCGAGGGGTAAAATCCTGAAAGGAAACTAATTAGTATGAGTAATACCGATGCCCCCAAAAGGACTATGGGATTCTTAAATAGGCTAAAATCGACACCTTGTTGTAAAAAATCCGAAAAAATCTGAAGCAACCAAAACGAGAACAAAACAGACAATATGGCGGCAGCTAAAGTCAATAGCGCAGTTTCAGTCATAAACTGAAACATCAACTGTTTTTTTGAACTACCTAAGGTTTTTCGTACGCCAATTTCTTTTCCCCTTTGTGCTGCTTGAGCTGTGTTAAGATTAATGAAGTTGATACATGCCAATAAAAGTAAAAATAAGGCTGTAAGGCTTAAACCAAACAGAACTTCCTTGTCGGCAACGTAGTCGGTATAATCAAATATTCCATTGGTATTGTTAAAATGAATATCACCTAAAGGTTCTAGACTAAAAATTCGGGTTTCTTCTCTTTTGATAGCATCATCACTCGCAAATTCTGAGGCTATACTTTGCAGTTTTAGATTGATTTTGAACAAATCATAACCTGGTAAGACTTTTACAAATAACTGTGTTGAAGAGTTCGTGCCATCCCAGTTATCGCTGAGTACCCTTTCTTTTAAATGGGTGTTTCTGGCAGTCTCTTTTGAGATAAACTCTTTAAAATAGAGATCTGTTGATTCTTGTAAATCAGCAACAATTCCAACCACCTTTGCAGGAATACTGTCATAAACCAAGTTTTTGCCAATAATCGCTTCCATTGAGGCGCCTGGAAAATAGGTTTCGGCAGTTGATTTTGATAATACCACGGTATTTGGCTCGTTCAATACAGAGGGCGAGCCTAACACCCAATTGTAATTAAAGATTTGAAAATAGGAAGGCGTGGCCAATATTGCCTGTTGCCTATTTCTAAAGAAACGGTCTTCACCGGCAATGTCCACTTTTGAAAAGAATTGGGTTGAAAATGAGCTAACCGCTTCGAAACCAGTATTGTTCTCTTCAAGATAAGGCCCAAGGGGTTGCGCCACCCCTCTATTGTGAAAAGTAGCTTGAGGAGATTTGAATTTACTTATGATTCTATAAATTCTATCACTGTCGTTATGAAAGGTATCAAACGAAAAATCATGGTACACCATTAAGCCAATAACAAATGAAGCGCTAAGGCCGATGGCCAAGCTCAATACTTTTATCAAGGAAAACGTTTTGTTTTTCCAAATACTTCTGATAGCTGTTTTGATGTAATTTTTGAACATGATAGGATATTATATTCAACTATTCTTTTTATTCTGTCCGTAAACTCTTTACAGGGTTCACAATGGCAGCTTTAATACTTTGATAGCTAACCGTTAGTATTGCAATTGCAATTGCTAATAATCCAGCCAAGGCCAGCACCCACCAACTAATTTCTATTCGATATGAAAAATCTTCCAGCCATTTGTTCATAACATACCAACCAATCGGTAAGGAGATAAGAATGGCGACCCCAACCATTTTAAGAAAATCAGTTGTCAACCGATACGATATTTGAGCAACACTAGCCCCCAAAACTTTTCGAACACCGATTTCTTTAGTTCTTTTTTGGGCATTGAAAGCTGCTAGCCCAAACAGTCCGAGGCACGCAATTAAAATGGAGAGTATGGTAAACACCATAAATATTTTCCCCAAGTTTTGTTCAGCTTCATAGGTCGAATTAAATGAATCGTCCATAAACCGATAGCTGAAGGGTTGGCCCGGAGCTATTTTGTTCCATATACTTTCTATACTGGCCAGCGTATTTGAAAAGTCACCCGCTTCGAGCTTTACCGCCAGGGTGCCTGTAGAATTATCCAAAAAAAGGCTTAGAGCACCAATATTTTCACGCAATGATTCATAATGAAAGTTCTTGACCACTCCAATTATGGTATAGAATACCTTTTCTTCTAAGTCGAGATCCCCGGTTATTCGTATCCCCAATGCTTCTTCAGCTTTGACCCCTAAAATTGGTAACATTGCCTCATTGATGATAACCCCAGTTGAATCGGCGGCAAATTGTGGATTGAAATCGCGTCCCGCAACCAATTCCATATTTAGTGTGTTGATGTAGTCATGATCAACTTCCCAAACTTGCGTCTGAATAGCATTCTCTTGCTCCATAGCACCTTCTCTAAATAGTGAACTATTTGAACGGGCAGATGGCGTTGGCAAGTAATCACTTAATGAAGCATTTGCTACTTGCCCTAACTGTGTTATTTCTTCTTTGAAAGCTCGGACTTTGCCACCTGCGGCATAGGTATCATTGATTAGTACAATTTGGTTTTTGGCATACCCTAAATCTTTACCTTGAATATAGTTTAACTGCTGAAAAACAACTAAAGTTCCAACAATTAAGAAGACAGAAATGGCAAATTGAAAAACCACCAAGGAATTTCGAATTTTCCCGCCCCCCATATTACTTTTTCCACTTCCATTGAGCACCTTTACCGGAATAAAGCGCGACATGAAAAAGGCTGGGTAACTTCCTGAAAAAAGTCCTAATAAGAGCGTAGCTAATAAAGCTGATAACCAGAAAATAGGATTTAGGTAAGGAATAGCGATTGATTTTCCAGAAAGGTCATTAAAAAATGGTAGGGCCACAATGGCTACGACCAAGGCGAAGAGTAAAGAAATAAAGGCAATGAGTCCTGATTCGGTCAAAAATTGCCGAATCAAATCAGACTTATTTGAACCCAATGTTTTTCTGACACCTACTTCTTTTGCCCTTTTCAGGGAATGGGCCGTAGAAAGGTTCATGAAATTAACAGTCGCCAATACAATTAGAAATAGCGCTATGAATGAAAGGATATAGACATTTTGAATGCTACTATTTGCACTTAATTCGGACTGCCGATTGGAATATAAATGAATATCTGTCAAAGGCATGGTTTTATGGCTCCAGTAGTTACCGGATGCGACGAACGATTCTGCTGTCATACCCGGAAATATATTCTGTACCCAAGGAATCATATATCGTTCGAACATCGCCTGCAAGGGTTCATCAAAATCTGAACTATTTACACTAGGAATCAGTTTGACAAAAGTGAAATAATTCATACTGCCCCAATTACTTTCTTGAGAATCGGCATGCCCGGCCATGGCCATAAAAACGCTGTGTTCTCGCAGCAAAGAATTCTTGGGCAGGTCATCGACGACCCCAGTTACGGTGTAGGTATCCGTATTGTTTAACAGCATGCTTTGACCAAGTGCCTTCTGTACTCCAAAATGTTTCTCTGCCGCAGTTTTGGTCAATACCAAGGTGTTCGGTTCGGTCAATGCCGTTTTGGAATCACCTACAAGTAATTTCAGTCCGAAGAAATCAATGAACGTAGAGTCCGCAAATGTTACCCGAAGTTCTTTGGTATTGGTCTCCGTACCGCTTTTTCGTATCAGGGCACTCCCACGATCCCTCAATCTTAGGGTGGATTCGACTTGGGGAAAATCCTGTTGCATTGCGGCTGCCATGGGTGCTGCGGACTCGGAAGCTCTGATGTCGGCCCCTCCGAATTTTACATCTGTATCTATTCGATAGATCCTGTCGGCATCAGCAAACATTTTATCAAAACTAAGTTCGTCAAAAATAAATAATGAAATCAGTAATGCCCCCGCCATACCAATGGCAAGTCCAAAAGTGTTGAGAAAGGTAAAAAAGGGCTGCTTCTTTAAACTTCTCCAGGCAATTTTCAGATAATTTTTAAACATGATGGTTCGTTTTAAGTCTTCCCCCTAACCCCCACCGAAGGAGGGGGAATAGAAAACTACATTGTTTCTCTTTATACACATTTTCATTGTTGCCCGAAGGGCGATTCCTCTAGCCGGAATGGTTTTATTCCGTTCTCAGACTTTTAACAGGATTGGCCATGGCCGACTTTACCGCTTGCAAACCCAAAGTGAATGCGGTTATTAGCAATGCTATGATACCCGCTAAGGCAAACATCCACCATTGAATGGAAATACTATAGGCAAAGCTTCCCAACCAAGAATTCATAAGATACCATGCCATGGGGAAAGCAATCAATGCTGCAATACCCACGAGTATAATGTAATCTTTAGACAACAGCACCACAATTTTGGCCACCCCTGCTCCTAATACTTTTCGGATTCCGATTTCTTTGACCTTGCGTTTTGCCATAAACGAAATTAATCCGAATAGGCCCAAACATGAAATGAAAATGGTCAAAATGGCGGTTACGTTTACAGACTTCAAAATACCTTCTATCAATTGGTATTGTGCGCTTACTTTTTCGGTTAAGCGTGACTGTTCATATCCCCTTCGTGACGAAATAGAGTTGAAAGCCGCAGCAATTTGACTTTCAACTTGCTGTTCTTGACCTTCAACCACACTAACCGATAAAAACCGATGGCTCTCAAGGGCACTTTTATCGCGATAGATATGCACCAAAGGCTCAATGGAATTCTGCATATCTTGATAATGAAAGTCTTTGACGACGCCGACAATGGGGGAGCCTAAGTCTGCATCATATTTGTATTTTAATCGTTTGCCCTCAATACTCTTCCAGCCAAATGCTTTCATTGCCGCTTCATTGATAATAACAGCTTGTTCTTCGGTATTGTCAAGGTTCCGCTCAAAATCCCTTCCCATCACGATGGACACCTCAAGTGTTTTTAAATAATTGTCATCAGCGTAGGACCTTCTGATACGAACATCTTTGTCATTAGCGGCATCGTAATAGGTGGTATAGTTAAAATAATAATCGGACGGAATGGCCTGACTGGTCGCGACACTTTTTACATACGGATTCGCTTCTAAATCGTTCAATAGGGCATTGAATTTTGACTTGGCAGCATCCAAATTCTTATAATCTAAATCAATATTGCCCACTAAAATATTGTTCCGCTCAAAACCTAAGTCTGCATTTTTCATGAAACCAATCTGTTGGTTCAGAATAATAGCGATACTGATAAATAAAATTGCAATGGTAAACTGTAAAATGATAAAAGAATTTCTAAGGATAAAATTGCTTTTCAGTTGGTCTATTCTTCCTTTTATCCCAATGGAAACAGGAATTTTAATAAAACGCAGCGTTGGAAGAATACCCACCATTAAAGTGGCTATTATACCTATACCAATAATACCGACAACAATGGGATAATCATTAAAAATGTCAAAGGATATCGTGCCAAATTCAGGACCGAAAGTATCGTTCAGCCTTGGTAAGTTGACCAATAAAAATAATAGCACCGAAATGATAAGGGATATAAAAACCAGAATTCCGTTTTCAACACAAAACTGTATCACGATGCTCTTTTTGTTACTTCCCAAAACCTTACGAACCGCAATATCTTTGGTGCGTTTGAACATGGTAGAAGTGTTAAGGTTCAATAGGTTCACCAGAATGATGAGCAATACAAACATAGAAGCCGCTATTGAACCTCCAATAATGGTGTCTACCACGGGTATAATATCTGTGCGCATTTCAGTATAGGGCATCACATCCATACCAGCAATGGTAGAAGGATCAACATAGTTTTCTTGAACCAATTGCTCAATACGAACCTGAAGTGCAGCAAGATCAGTATCGGGCCGAAGCCTAAAATAAGCTGGGGAAAAACTATTGGTCCAATCGGTTTGGCTTATAAAGGTTGGATTGTCTTTTAATAATGTATTCGGTAGAACCACGCCCAATCGAAAAGAAGAATACGGACTAATAGGTTCAAAAACGCCTGTAACTTTTAAGTTCAATGTATCTGCACCTATTATGGTTTTACCTACAGGATTTTCGTTACCAAACATTTGTTGGCTCACTTTATCGGTAAGTATGATGGAGTATTTTTCTTGTAGTGCGGTTTCTTGATTTCCATATTTTAAAGAAAGGTCAAAGACTTCAAAGAATTCTGGGTCAGCATAATCTGTGCGGTTTTGAAATTCTTTTTCTCCATGTTTCAACCAAATATTGCCCCAGCCATGCAAATGGGTCCCAGCTAAAACTTCAGGTGAAGTACTAACGATTTTCTCCATAAGGGGATAAGGCACTTCGCGGTACGAATTACCATCTTTTAGTTGCGTTTTTAAATACACAATATGTTCCCTTTCAGGGATGAAATTATCCGCAGTATAATAGGCATATACCGAAAACAATAGCGTCAATACACTAGATACACCAATGCTTAACCCTAGTAAATTCAATAAGGAGAGCGTCTTATTTTTCCAAAGGTTTCGTAGCGATATTTTTAGATGGTTTTTGAACATGACAGTTACTATTTGAGTATAACTTTATGGATTGATGAACTTAGCTCCAACACTAAGTTCGATTTTCATGCCAAACATTTAAACTGTTGATTTACAAGTTTTTAAAAAAACAAGACAACGAAGTAGTGTAAAATAATTGGACACTACTTGTACAATATATTTACAAGAATTTTTACATGGTTTTCTTGATAAAACTCTCCTTCAGGGGCTTGGATCTATTCTGTCCTTAAACTTTCAACAGGATTTTGGTTTGCGGCCTTATAGCTCTGCCAGCTTACGGTTAACAACGTGATGGATACGACTGCACCACCGGCCAAGAGAAACATCCACGGATTTAACGAAACGCTATAGGCAAAACCTTGTAACCAAGCCTTGGCAGCAAAATACGCTAAAGGCATTGCCAATATAAAAGCTAACAACAACCACTTTACGAAGGTGCTATTGAGTAAGGTCAATATTTCGGTCTTGCTGGCACCGTTTACTTTACGAATACCAATTTCTTTGTAACGACTTTGCGCCACCATTAGCGATAGCCCCAAAACACCCATGATACAAACGAAAATTGAAATTATAGCAAATAAGAGCAACAAGCGCTTTTGCAACAGCTCGGTTTTATAGACACCTTCATAAATGGTTTCTACGCCGATATAATCCAAAGGATAAGTAGGAAACAGTTCTCCCCAAACATGTTCAATTTTTTGGGTAATTTCTTTTTTGGAAGCGGCGTTATAAGAAATCACAATGCTGTTCAACCAACTGTTTGCTCTTTTAAAAAGCACAAGAGGCTCTACTTTATGCTGTAATCCGGAGAGGTGAAAGTCCTTTACTACCCCTATAATTTTTCCCTTGGGCAATGTTACCTCTGGTACGGGCGAAACAATTTCGAAACCTTTCCCAACAATAGCATTAGCATCTTGAAACCCCAATTGTTTTAAAGCACTCTCATTGATGAGATATTCACCGTTTCCATTTTCATCCAAATTGTTTCCGGTAAAATTGGCACCTCCTAAGAATTGTAGTCCAAATACATCTGCAAAAGAATAGTCGGCAGCAAAAACCCCTATCAAGTTTGAACCTGGTTCAGGTTCGGGAACGCCTTCTAGGTTATAGAAGAACATGTCATGGGTTTCACTGCCTGGTTTGTCCATCATAGCCGATACTGAGGTAATGTCGGCCTCTTTTAATAGTTCCGCTTTAAAAAGCGCAAAATCTTTTTGTACCTCAGAATGCACTGATGGTAAGCAAACAATATTTTCTTGTGCACCCAAACCATTGTCCAAAGCAAAATTGG
The DNA here is from genome assembly GCA_964353095.1 of uncultured Flavobacteriaceae bacterium. Taxonomy (GTDB): domain Bacteria; phylum Bacteroidota; class Bacteroidia; order Flavobacteriales; family Flavobacteriaceae; genus Croceitalea. The sequence continues at coordinate 16,765 of CAYGUO010000001.1, forward strand.
TCTGTTTTGAGATAACTACCACTCCAATGAGCAAGACGATGGCCAATGTAAATTGGGTCACCAACAAGGTATTATGACCTTTGACTTTACCTGCTTTTTGTAAGGTCTGATTAAGCGTTAAATGTTCAAAACGGTTTTTAAGAACAGGTTGAAGCCCAGCAATAAGCATCAAAAGCGCTGCCATCAGAATAATTATGCATGCAAACCAGCCGTTACCCTGAAGCAAATTCAATTGGTAATTTTCATAAATCAGGGTATTGAACCGAAACATGCCCAAAAGCACCAATCCTATAGATAGTAGGATGATAATAATACTTTCAATAATAAAGTACTTCCCCATTATTCGTTTTGAAGAACCCAATATCTGGTTGAGTGCCAAAAAGGTGGATAGGTATCCCGCCATGCCGAGATTAAGACTCGCAAAGTTGCTTAAGGAAATTAAAATCAGCACAAACCCTGCAACCGCCAGCACCCAAATATTTGACATGGACCCATTAGGTTCAATCTCACGGAACAGATCGGACTTCAAATGAATGTCTTTTACATTCATCAAGTGTGCAGTTAGATCAACCCTATCTTCGGCACCTTCTAGGTTAAAAAGGTCAGAAAGTGCACCAGATAATTTATCTGCCAAACCAGCTGTATTTGTGTTTGGATTTAATAATAGGTACTGATAGGCCCAACCTTTAATTTTATCCTTCCCTGGCATGAACAAAACGTCAGGGTGTATATGGCTTTTCTGCACAGGGTCTTGCATGACGCCGGTAACTTCAAAATCAGTCCGTTGTTCGTTAAAATGACCCTTGGGCAATGAGATCACCTTGCCTATGGCATTTTCATTTTTAAAGAGTTTTTCAGCGAGCGATTCAGAAATCACAACAGATTCCGGATTTATAAATACACGACTAGTGTTTCCTTCCAGCATGTTTACATCAAAAAACTCAAAAAAGGTATCATCGACCACAAAACCTTGGTTAATACCGTAATATTGTTCTTGGTACTGCACCAAATTTCCCCGAACGGGTGCCAATCGCAAATATTCCTTTACATCTGGAAGTGGTTCTGTTAGTGAAGGAAGTTGTTCGGAAGCATAAAACCGGGCAAAATGGTTGTCCTCAAATACATTGGGATTGGTTACCGTAAGCCTAAATATTTCATCTGCCTTTTGGTGGTGACGGTCATAGCTCAATTCATTTTTAATAAAAAGGGAAATGAACAAAATTCCATATAGTCCAAGCGCTAGACCAATAACTTTAATTCCGTTTAGCACGGGCCTTTTTTTGAGGTTGCGAAAGGCATATTTTACGAGCATCTTATCAAGTTATGAATTCTATTCGGTTCTTAGGCTTTTTACAGGGTTTTGTTTAGCGGCTTTTATTGCCTGAAAGCTGACCGTTAAAACCGTTACTGCCATAGCGCCTAGCATAGCTAAGGCAAAAATCCACCATTTTAAAATGACACGGTACGGATATTCTTGTAGCCAACCGTTCATTACATAATAGGCTATAGGTACCGCTATAAAACAAGAGATAATAACAAGCTTTAAAAAATCTTTGGAGAGCATGTTCCAAACGTTGAAAACCGAAGCGCCCAATACTTTTCGTACGCCTATTTCTTTGGTGCGTTGTTCAGCAACAAAGGAGGTGAGACCAAATAAACCCAGACAGCTAATTAAAATGGCCAAAGCTGTAAATATGCCAGATAAAGTTCCGATACGCTCTTCTGATGCGAATTTTTCGCCATATTCTTCATCTACAAACTCATATTGAAATGGAATATCAGGAAAATTTTCTTTAAAAACACGTTCAATAATGGCAATATTTTGATTGGCACTTTGGTTAGGGTTCAACCGCATATTGTAAAAACTTGAATTATCATAGCGGTCATAAACATAGACGCCCTGTTTTACGGGTTCATAAGGGGATTGGGCAATCATATCTTGAACAACACCTATTATTTTAAGCGGTGGGCTTGGGTCTTCATCATCATCATCTTTCAAAAATTTACCTATTGGATTTTGCATGCCTAAATATTTCTTAGCGGTTTCATTAATAAGTACGCCTAACGAATCTGACGCAAAATCTCTAGAAAAATCCCTTCCTTCAACGATTTTTAGGTTTAGTGATTTTGCATATTCAGGCGAAACTTCAGTCCAGGCTAAATCTTCTTGAAAACCCTCCGGTTTGCCTTCCCAATCAAAGCCGCTTCTGTTGGACCAGATACGTGTTGTAGGACTGCTCGAAGAAGACATTTCAACAATGGCATTTGAATTTAAAAATTGCTCCCGCATTAAATCATATTTTCCAGTGAAATCTTGACTAAATGTGGGCACCTGTATCAAACCCTCTTTATCATAACCTACAGGTCTATTCTTGGCATGATTGATTTGCTGCATGACGATGACAGTACCAATAATAAAGGCAACGGACACCGTAAATTGTAAAACCACCAAAATTTTTCTGGGTAAGCCTGCATATTTTCCTACGTTAAAGGTTCCCTTTAATACATCTACAGGTTTGAAAGAAGATAAATAGAGCGCTGGATAACTGCCAGCTAAAAGCGCAGTAAATACTATAAAGAGTATGGAAACCATCCAAAAAGTTGGATTTGTCCACGGAAACGAAATCTCTTTTCTTGCAAGCTCATTAAAACCATTTAAGCAAAGCAAGACAATAAGGATTGCCATTACGTATGCAAAAAGTACCACTAAAAAAGATTCGCTCAAGAACTGATAAATCAATTGCCCTTTTTGTGAACCTATAGATTTTCGAATTCCTACTTCCTTAGCCCTTTTTTCTGAACGAGCCGTGCTGAGGTTCATGAAATTAATACAGGCAAGTAGCAATACAAAGGCGCCAATAATACCAAAAAGCCAAACATATTTAATACGTCCGCCAACTTGCTTACCATTGTCAAAATTGCTTCTTAAATGCCATTCGTTCATTGGAAAAAGAAAAATCTGCGGATTAAATTCCGCAGTATCCTCGTTCAAATCTTTCTTAACATTTCTAATCGTTTCTGATACGCTCTGCATATCAGTGTTTTCTGCCATTTGCACAAACATTTGGAAAGAGTTGTTCCCCCAATTGTCTTCAGAATTTTGCAACCATTCCCTGGTAGCAACATAATGGTCCCATGGAATGATATATTCGGTATCATTAAAACTATTGTTGAAAGGGATGTCTTTATAGACACTGGTAACCATTAAATCATGTTCGTTACTTATTTTAACGGTTTTGCCTATTGGGTCTATTTGGCCAAAAAGCGCATTGGCCGTAGACGCTGAAAGCATTATGGAGTTTACTTCTCTTAAACCATCTTTTTCCCCTTGTATAATCTCTAGCCCTAGTAATTCTGGGGCGTCCCTTTGCATATAATTCCCTGGTCGTGAAAGATTGGTTTCGCCAAATTGTAGATAAGAATCACTGGTCCATGAGGACATGATTAAATACTTAAAGTTATCGCCATAACCTTCTCGCAGTGCTTTTTCTAAGGGTCTGGGTATCGCTGGCCCCGTACCTGTATTGTTATTAAAAGTTTGAGATTGAAAGACCTGCGCAATTTTGTTTTTACTGGCAAAATAGCTGTTGTAGGTTAGCTCGTCTTGAATCCATAAGCCAATAATAAGCGTAACGGCCATACCCAAGGCTAAGCCACCAACGTTGATGATGGAGTATCCTTTATTGTTCCAAAGGTTACGCCAAGCGATTTTTAAATAGTTTTTAAACATGATTGATCGTTTTTTGATGCTTCCACTGCGCTCAGCACAGGTTTGATGATAATAAGATAGTTAGTTCATTTATAAAGACTCCATTTATCTGTAAATGTTTCACTCTGTGCGTAAACTTTTTACGGGGTTTGCCCTTGCTGCCTTTAACGCTTGAATGCCAATGGTCAAGGACGCTATAAGAATGGAAATCCCTCCCGCCAATACCCATAACCAAAAGGATAAGGGTATACGATAAGCAAAACTTTGAAGCCAAAAATCAGCTGCAAACCAAGCAACGGGAGCTACTATTACAAAAGCGATACCTACCAGTTTCATAAAACCGGTGGTGTTCAACCTTACTATTTGTACAACCGTCGCCCCTAGCACTTTTCTAACCCCAATTTCCTTAACACGTTGATTTATAGCTAGGCGAGCCATGCCCAACAAACCCATGCAGCAGATCAGTAAAGAAAGCACCGTAGCTATATTTACCAGTTTTTGCCATTGCTGTTCTTTTTCGTATTGTTTGGTATTCTGCACAGTTAAAAAATCGTAGGCAAAGACCGCCTTTGGCATTATAGTCTTGTACACTTTTTCCAACGCCTGTATGGCTTCCTTTTGTTTTGACTTTTGAAACTTAACCAAGATATCGCCAATAGGAACTTGCAACATAGACATGGCCATAGGGGCTATAGGCTCCCTTAATGAACCAAAATGAAAGTCTTTCACCACTCCAATTATGGTTTTATTCTGATTTCCTTCATCATTTTCAATAAGTCCTATCCTTTGCCCTATGGGTTCGGATAAATTGAATTCTTTTACGAAAGTTTCGTTCACAATCACTGAATTGGTAGGGTCGGTTGCAAAATCATTAGAAAAATTACGCCCCAAGAGTATTGGAATCTTAACATCGGGCAAGTAGTTTTCATCTGCCTGCATGAAAGCGGTTTCGATTTGCCGGTCGTTGATGGTTACCCCGGTCGAAAAGTAATTACGGGCGTAAGAAACAGAGGCTATTGCAGCTTGTTTCGACAATTCTTGTTTTAATACTTTGCCAATGGCGTCAAAATCCCTGTTCCCTGAAATAGTGGTGGTAATGATTTGGTTGGGGTTGTAGCCTAAATCTTTGGTACGTATATAATCCATCTGCGAATGGAAAACGATTGTTGCAATGAGTAAAAATATTCCCAAGGAAAATTGAAAGACAACCAAACCACGGCCGGCTACATTCCTCTTGTTCCATTTCAACTTATTATAAAGGACTTCTGATGGCTTTAGCTTGGAAAGTACAAAAGCGGGATAAAGACCGGTAATTAAGATACCCACCGCAAAAGTTAAAAATAGGAAGCCTCCGGATTCAAGATTGAGCAATTGGACAAACTCAAACTGTTTACCGGTCAAAGCATTGAAAAATGGGGTCAGTAGCTTTAGTGATACCATAGTAACTAAAAATGAAATCCCACAAAGCAAGGCCGATTCCATAAGGAATTGAAAAACGATTTGAGTCGTATTGCCCCCTGTTATTTTTCTAACCCCTATTTCTTTTGCTCTTTTTATGGCCGAGGCGATACTTATATTGATAAAATTAATGGCCGCCATGATTAAAATAAGTAGGGCAATGGCAGCAAAAACAATGGAATAGATCGGGTTGCTCGCATTTACCCCAGCACCCGATTCAATACTGAAATTGTCACCGCTTAAAAGCGGATTTAGGTGTATGTCTTCGATGTTCTGTAACCCATAGCTGATGTTGGAATTGAAACCATAACGCGCCATTTCCTGTGCTACTTGATCCTTGGCATATACATCAAATACACGATCAAATTTTTGTATCACCGCTTCTAGGTTGGAAGAAGGTTCCAAGACCACAAAGGTTCCCAAATACGCATTGAGCCAATTGGCATCTACAAAAGAAAGTTCTAAAAAACTGAATGGGAGTAAAACCTCAAATTGAATGGAAGAATTTTTAGGAGCATCTTTGACAACGGCAGAAATCACCAAAGGTTTTTTTAAACGTTGAAAAGATGGGTCATTGTTCATTTGCAATACCTCACCGACCACATTGGTGGAATTGAAAAGTCGCATCGCTGTACTTTCTGAAATTACTACCGAATTCAGCTCGGCTAGTGCCGCAGTATTATCGCCATGGACTAATGGGAAGGTAAAGACATCAAAGAAATTAGGATCTACAAAAAGGATATTTAAGCTAAGGGTCTTATCTTCTGTCGTAACCTCGTTGTAGATTTCACCGCCCATCACACGAACATATTGCTGTATTTCAGGTATGGCATCCTTGAAGGCCTTCCCTTGAACCTGTCCGGTTGCACCAACGGTTTTTGCGATGCCCCCTTTATGTTCCACAAAATTCGTGGTAACCCTATATAAATTGGGGTTGTTGGTATGAAAATCATCAAAATGATGTTCGTCGTTCCAATAGATTCCAGCAAAGAGCAGACATATCATGGCCACGGCCATTCCTATGATATTTATCAAGGAATAAAACGTATTGTTCCTAAGGTTTCTCCAAGCGATTTTTATATAGTTTTGGAGCATGATTCTCGTTTTTTAATTTTGATGATATCTCTGCTTCACTCCGTACGTAAACTTTTTACGGGGTTCACTATTGCTGCCTTTATGGCTTGATAACTTACCGTTAGCAATGCAATTGCCATTGCTAAAACACCCGCTAGGGCAAAAGTCCACCAAGAAATCGTTATTCGGTAAGCAAAATCTTCCAACCATTCACTCATAAAATACCATGAGATGGGTACTGCCACTACAATTGAAATAAGCACTAATTTCAAAAAATCCCTTGAGAGCAGCGTGGTGATACTTTGAACCGATGCTCCCAACACTTTTCTGATGCCTATTTCCTTTATTCTATTTTCTGCCATATAACTGGCGAGTCCAAAAAGTCCAAGGCACGAAATAAAAATGGTCATCAAAGTAAATAGATTTACAAGGGTACCCGTTTGTTTTTCATCGTTAAATTTCTTAGCATAGGCTTGATCAACAAACTCGTATTCAAAGGTATATTCAGGATTGAATTTTTGGAAAATCGCCTCAGAAGTAGCTAGAGCATCCTTAGTTTCAAGTTCATTGTTGAATTTAATATGAATTACATTGAACCAAGCTCGCGCGCCTTCTATTACCATAGGCTTTACTTTTTGAAATGGGGAGTCCATCACAAAGTCTTTTACCACGCCGATAACATGCCAATCCGTACCATTATCCTTTATAATTTCGCCAACTGGATCCTCAAAATCCATGAGTGCAACAGCAGATTCATTGAGAATTATTGCGGTGGAATCTGTCGGATGTTTGTCCAGATCAAAATCCCTGCCTGTAATCAAGTTTAAGCCAAAGGTCTTTGCCACGGCATCATCTGCCGGAAGCCTATAGACCAATATTTTATTATCTTCATCTTTTCCCTTCCATTCCAATCCCCATGAGTTGCTCCAAGTTTCGGTAATGGGTGACCCCGTTTTTGTTACTGATACTGCTGCACCTGATGCTAATAACTCTTTTTTTATTAAGGGATAGTTCTTTTCCATATCGCCCTCCATCATGGTGTAGATAAGGTTGTTTTTTGAATAGCCGGTTTGTCGGTCTTGTACCCTTTTCAACTGTTGGCTTATAATGATACTTGCGGTAATTAAGATGATGGCCGCTGAAAATTGCAACACTACCAATACTTTTCTAGGCGTAATTACGGTATTCATTTTCTTGAAGGTGCCTTTTAGAACAGCAGAAGGCTTAAAGCCTGAAAGATATAGTGCGGGATAACTACCTGCTATGATACCAGTGAGCAAAACGACGACAAGGGCGGCTATCCAGAAACTAGTATTGGCCATATCTAAGGATAATGGTTTTTCTATAAGCTCACCAAAAGCGGGCAAAACAATCAGTAAGAACAGCAGTGCCAATAATCCTGAAAGAGAAGATATTAGAATAGATTCGCCTAAAAATTGACCTATAATCGCTGCTTTTTTTGCTCCAACAACTTTGCGAATCCCTACTTCTTTAGCCCTTTTTTCACTGCGGGCCGTACTTAAGTTCATAAAGTTGATACAGGCAATCATTAAGATGATAATTGCGATAATGCCAAACATTCGAATCAAATCAATACGCCCGCCAACTTCTTTTCCATTTTCAAATTCTGAGTACAACCAATATCTTGACCAAGGATATAAAAAGGTGACCATGTCTGGCGACTCTTTATCGTAAGCCTTTCGCAAGGTTTTTATTTTTGTTGCGAAGTTTTGATAGTCCGTACCTTCTTTTAGCAAAACATACGTGGCTATAGAGTTGTTTCCCCAGTTTTCGTCATCCCATCCTTTTTGGTGGATATAGGCCCAGGGAATCAAGAATTCAAAATTAAAGCCTGTATTGTTCGGAAGGTCTTTTAAAATTCCTGAAACAATAAAACTATCTTGATTATCTATTTTCACCATTTGCCCAACAGCGGGTTTATTGCCAAACATTTTTTTAGCCAAGCTTTCAGTGATCACAACAGAATTGACATCTTCTAATACGGTAGCCATATCGCCCTCCAACAATGGGAAGGTGAATATGTCCAGAAAGTCAGGATCGACAACAGTGCCTACGGACTTTATTCTTTTTTCATCTTTTGCAAAAAGAAATTCGGTGTCATAAAAGTAGCGAGACACGCTTTCGACTTCAGGATAATCATTTTTGATTGTTGGCCCCATAATTTTTGGGGTAGAATTCCATGTCCACAGTTCGCCATCAACAGGCGACTGGTTATAGACTTGGTAAATACGGTCTTTTTTCTCGTGAAACTGATCAATACCCATCTCAAAGTTGATCCATATTAAAATCAGCCCCGTTACTGCTAAACCTATGGATAAGCCAACGATATTCAGAAAGGAAAAGCTCTTGTTACGGAGCAGGTTCCGCCATGCAATTTTTAGATAGTTTTTGAACATGATTCTCAGGTTTAAGTTTTGATAGCTTGCGCGGTTATTTCACTCTGTACGTAAACTTTTTACGGGGTCGTTATTGGCAGACTTAAAGGCATGGAAGCCCACGGTAACAATTGCAATAGAGAGTGCTATTGCCCCAGCAAGAACAAATACCCACCATTCCACATCAATGCTATAGGCATATTCATTAAGCCATTGTCCCATAGCATACCAAGAAAAGGGTATGGCAATGAGAATGGCGATACCTACCAGTTTAATAAAATCTTTGGACAAAAGGGTGATTATTGTGGAGACTTCAGCCCCTAAAACCTTTCTAATGCCAATTTCTTTTGTGCGTAGCATGGCACTATAAGTTGCCAACCCAAATAGGCCCAGGCAAGCAATAAATATGGCCAAACAAGAAAATATGGTAAATAATTTTCTAAATCGCATGTCTGCAACGTATTGCTTATTAAAAGCATCATCCAAGAAGCTATATAAAAACGGTCGATGCGGAGCGAGTTGACGCCATTTGTTTTCTATAGTTGCTATCGCTTCTTTATAATTAGTTGAGCTGATACGCAAGGAAAGGTATCTTCCGTAGGCAACTTGCCTTAATGTAAGCGGTGCAACCTCTGAGTGAAGTGATATATAGTTAAAATCTTTGACTACCCCGACAACAGTACCTTCACGCCCCCATTGTTGAAATTTTTTCCCGATGATTTGATTTGGCTCAGTGTACCCAAATGCTTTTACAGCCGCCTCATTGACAATGAGCGAACTTGTGCTGTCAGCCGGAAAATCTGGAGAGAATGCCCTGCCGGCAACAACATCAATTTTATAATGTTGAATGAAATTATTGTCGACTTCATAGATGTAAGGCGAAAAGTTTTCCATATTTCCCTCGTAGGTTTCTATGTCCGTTCCCGCTGCGGGGAAGTGACTGCTCGGCACAGTTCTAGAGAGGGAAACTGAGCTAACATCAGCTAGTGCCAAAAGCTCTCCTTTAATTGCCTCAACGTTGTTCAATACCTCACCGTCCCAATTAAAATCCAATATCAACTGTTGTTCCTTATCAAAGCCCATATCCTTATTTAGCATAAACCCGAGTTGGTTGTATACCACCACCGTACTGGCAATAAGCGCAATGGATATACTAAATTGAAGTACGACCAAGCCTTTTCTAAGGTTTGCCCCTTGAGCAGAGGTCCTAAAGGCTCCTTTCAGCACACTAACAGGTCTAAATCCAGAAAGAATAAAGGCAGGATAACTACCAGAGATAAGTCCGGTCAATAAGGTCGTTCCAAAATAAAGTATAAGAATAGGAGCGGTCAAAAAAGAGACCATCGTAAATGTCTTATCCGTTAGGGAGCTCAACCATGGCAAGCCTAAAAATGCAAGAACAAGACCGAGGAGTGATGCGAATAGCACCAAAATCAATGATTCCCCCAGAAATTGATAAATAAGCCCCCTTCGTTCTGCACCGATGACTTTTCGTATCCCTACTTCTTTCGCCCTTTCCAAGGAACGGGCCGTGGCCAAATTCATAAAATTGATGCTGGCGATTACAAGAATAAACAGCCCTATTAGGGCAAATATGTAGATGTTGGACAAACTACCTGTTTCACCCGGTTGACGATCTGCGGTGGAATACAGATAAATTTCATTCATGGACTCCAAAGAGAAGTTGTAATAATATTCTTCGGCTTCTTCTGGATCAAGATGTTTTTCTAAAAAACTTGGAATCTTGGACTCAAATGCAGCTTGATTAAAGTTCTCAGCAACCAAGAGATATGTATAGAAATCAACATAACCCCACCATTCAAAAATCTCAGATCTGCTCTGCTGAAAACTGCTCATGGACATGAGTACGTCAAAATCAAAATGGGAATTTTGAGGAATATCTTTGATAATGCCCGTTACCGTGTATGTTCCATCCGCAGCCCTGCCGCCAATGCCCTCTATGGTTTTGCCGACAGGATTTTCATTTCCAAAGTATTTTTTTGCCGTTGTTTCGGTAAGAACAATGGAATAAGGAGCTTCTAACGCGGTTTTTGCATCTCCATTCAATAATGGCCAACTGAACACATTAAAAACGGAAGCATCTGCGTAGAAGCACTCCCCTTCTTGAAATTTGCGATTGTTGTACTCCAAAAGGATATCACTTCTTCCCGAAAACTGAGCCTTTTCAATAATTTCTGGAAAATCAGATTTTAGTGCAGGACCAATCGGAGCATTGCCCCATACCCAGGCATCATCTGTATTATCAGCGTTTGAATGATGAATCACCCTATAAATGGAATCTTTCTTTTCGTGGTAGGTGTCGTAAGAAAGCTCGTTCGATATAAAAATGGCAATCAAAAGAAAACAGGCAAGGCCAATGGCTAAACCACCAATATTGATGATGGAATAGCTCTTGTTTTTTAAAAGGTTCCTCCATGCGATTTTAAAATAGTTCTTAAACATGACTTAATTGATTTTTTGGATAGTAGCCTCACCGATAACAATTCCTTTTTTAATTTCAGGAGAACCTTCATAGGCAATAGTCGCTTCGCCAAAAGCGGTAACCTTTAATCTGTCACTTACGGCTATACGATAACTTCCTTCACCATAGGCAGTGATTTTAACGCTATTGGTAGCGACATTGAGGGTATTGATCTTGGTTTCTCCGTAGGCAGTGATTTTCTGCTTATCAATATTTCCGTTTTTAAGCTCTAAATAACTTTCTCCGTAGATGGTGGTTGTTAAATTTTCTAAATGTACTTCATGGAAATACACTTCGGTTTCTCCAAATAGTTTAAGGGCAAATTCGGGTTGATTTAAAGGACTTTTGCAGACATATCGTTCCTCACCTCTAAGGGAGAGCTCTTCGAGCTGTTTATAGTTGACCGTTGCAGTAACTACGGTGCCTTTATAAATTGGGTTATTGTAACTATAATTGTCACCTTTTACCTTTTCATTGTCAGTGTATGTTTTTGCACCATCCAAATAAATACGGAGGGTAGCACCTACAACCTCAATGTTCAATTTACCAATGGGTTCTGTGCTCGTATGGACTTCTACGATTTCTGAAGCACCTTCAACAAATGTTACCGTTATATGTGGACTGACAATTACTTTGTCAAAGTGGTCTACGGTGACACTTTTAAGTTGCCCAAAGGAACTCATGGAGAATAATGCCAAACTGGTGATGAACAGTTTGGTGCTGAACTTTTTGATACTTCGACTACGTTCAGTACAGATTGATGATTTCATGATTTTTTGTTTTTCCCTCCCCTAAACCCCTCTTGTGGAGGGGAATAAGTTTGGTGTTGATGAATAGACTCTGGCTTTTATTTCTTTAAAGCGTACTCTAATTAATAATGGTATGCGTTGTCAGCCCCACTGTTCTTATTGGTTCTCAGGAAGCCACTTCCCTCATCCGAATTGAGCAGCTTTTCCATATTCACTATAACAACCAGTTTAGAATTCTATCTTTTGGGAGTTAGGGGCTCCCTTATATGGTTGCTCCGATAGCCCTATTTTGACTTTCTGTAACGACTTGGCCATCGAACAAGTTGACTATGCGGTGTGCATAATGTGAATCACGGTCTGAGTGCGTTACCATTACTATGGTGGTACCCTCTTGATTAAGCTCCGTCAAAAGATTCATTACCTCAATTCCGTTTTTGGAATCCAAGTTACCCGTTGGCTCATCTGCTAAGATGAGTTTAGGGTTGGTGACTACTGCCCTGGAAATTGCGACACGCTGTTGCTGACCACCCGATAATTGTTGCGGAAAGTGTTTTTCCCTATGGGCAATCTTCATACGCTCCAACACCTTCATTACTTTTTCTTTACGCTCAGCTTTTCCCATTTTCAAATAGATAAGCGGTAACTCTACATTCTCATAAACCGTCAGCTCATCAATTAGGTTAAAACTCTGGAATACAAAACCCAAGTTTCCTTTACGCAATTGAGTACGCTGACTTTCCTTTAGCCCTGCTACTTCATGACTTGCAAAATTATAACTGCCATCCGTAGGGTTGTCCAACATCCCAATGATGTTTAATAAAGTAGATTTACCACAACCTGATGGCCCCATAATGGCTACAAATTCTCCAGTTTCAACATGTAGATTCACATTGTTGAGTGCCAATGTTTCTACCTCTTCAGTTTTAAAGCTCTTTTTTAAATTTTTGATTGTTATCATTGCTGTTTGTTTATTTCAATTGTTTAAAATTCATTTCAATACTTGATCCTACACCTCCCTCAGTCCCTCCTTTTTAGGAGGGAAGTCCCCTTTCCTCTAGGGAGAGGATTTAGGGGTAGGCACTCAGGGTGACCCAAAATTCAAATGACTACTATCCTAAGACAATAATTTTATAGTTCATCACTCCGCTTCTACTCCCTTCAACTGCGTTAAGGGTGACAGTTTTTTTACCCATTCAATTAAGCCCAACCATTCATTCCCCCTTTGGGGGCTAGGGGGCTTGACTTTTTATTTTAAAACGATTCGTTCTGCCTCTCCGAAGCTATCATAGTTGCTGGTTATAACTTGTTCTCCCTGTTCCAAGCCTTCAAGTACTTCGTAGAATTTAGAATTTTGTTTACCCACTCTTATATTTCGTCGTATGGCCTCATCACCACTAGGGTTTACTACAAAAATCCATTGTCCACCGGTGCTTTGAAAGAAACCACCTTTTGGTAATAGCAAGGCGTCACTTGAAGCCCCAAGTTGTAGTTTGATGTTATAGCTTTGACCTGCACGTATGGTTTCCGGTTTTTCATCGGTAAAAACCAAATCAACTTTAAATCGTCCATTACGAACTTCAGGATATACTTTTCTTAGACGTAGTGGAAATTCTTTTTGGTTACGTTCAAGACTTGCAGCAAGGTCACGTTTTACCCTATCAATATAATGTTCGTCTATTTCTGCTTCTATTTTAAAGTCTGTCAAAACGTTTACCTGACCTATTCGCTGACCTTGTGCGATATTTTGACCAATTTCAGCATCTAGAAACCCTAACTGACCATCAGCTGGTGCACGCACATTTAGATGGTCTAATCTTTCATATACCATGGATAAGGTCTGTTGCATTCTGTTTAAATCAGTGTCAAGACCAGAAAGTGATGTTTTTCGCAGTTCATCATCTTGTTCAGTTTGAACTTTTATAATGTCATATTGTTTTTGTGCCAGTTCATAGTTCTCTTTTGAAGTAAGGTATACTTCTTTTGAAATAAGCTCATCTATATATAGCGCATCATTTTGCTCAAAATTTCTTTTTAAACGCTGAAGATCGGTGCTTGCCGTGGCTAAAGAGCGTCGCCCTTCTACTTGTCTAGAGTCAAAGGTTAGTTTTGTAGACCTTAGGTCATTTTGCTTTAGTGCTAGATTACTTTCGCTGGCAAGAATTTGCTCATATAAATTCATGTTTTCCAGTTTAAGGATGATATCCCCTTTTTTAACCATGGTACCTTCTTCAATCAACTTTTCAGAAACCCTACCGCCTTCATAGGCATCCATATATATGGTAGCGATGGGGGCGACATTACCATTAATGGTGATGTAATCGTCAAATTTGCCCTCAGATACCTGAGCAATGGAAAGGCGATCTTTTTCGGTTCTAAAGGTTGAGACTGATGATGATGAAAATAATTTCCACCCAACAAACACCAGCAGGATGCCTAATGCGATATAGCCGTAATGTTTTGGGCGTAATCCTTTTTTCTTTTCGAGTTGTATATCCATGTTGTATTTAATTAATATTGAAAACAGGTAGATTATTATAAAAGTCTAAGGTGCTTTTGTTGACTTTTAAACGAAGCCTAACCTGTAGGTTTTCATTTTGTGCCGTTGCGTATAAATTTTTGGCCCTACCTAGCTCTATGGCATTGATAATTCCTTTTTCATATCTTTTTTGTGCAATGGAAAAAGCAAGCTCTTGGGCCTTGCTTCTTTTTGCCGTTTGAAGTACTTCTGTGTTTAAGGCGTTATATTCTTGAACTAATTGTTCTATGAGTTGATACAATTCTTGCTCTTGAATATCAGCGTTGTTTTTTGCTCTTTCAAGAGCTATTTTTTGTTGTTTGATGCGTGAACGACCAGACCAACCGTTACTTATAGGGACATTAAGGGAGACTCCAATAAATTGATTGGTATTATCACGAAACTGAGTTCTAAAAGGGATGGTCACTCCCAGTGTATCCGTAATGGTTTCAAAGAAACCTGTTCCATAGCCTCCCTGTAGGGCCAACGAAGGGTATAAGTTTCCCCTAGCTACTGCAATTTGCTTTTTAGCGGCCTTCACACGAAGCTCTTGCGCTTTTATTAAAGGAATGAACTCCATTGCGGTATTAAAAATGGAATCTGACGTGATTTCAGTAGTGGACTCGACCATTTCATTTTTCTCAAACTCAGGTCGAATCAGAATATCACTTTCACCTTCAATGTTCATGGCTTGAATCAAGGCAAGCTTTGCAGCGGCCAATCTGTTCTCATTTTGGGTCAATACCAATTCGTCAGCAAGCAATATAGATTCTGCTTCATAAATATCAGCTCCAGCCATTAACCCGACTTCAATTTGTTTTTTAACCAACTCATAATTGGTTTCCGAGATTTCAACCTGTTCTTCTGAAATGACAATCAATCCTTCTATAAATTGAATATCGTAGTAGGCACGCATGACTCGGAATGCCAAAAGATATTTCTGTTGAACACTTTCTTCTTTTGTTGCTTTATATAAAAGTTTGGATGCTTTGATGCCATTGATTTTTTGAAATCCCTGAAAGACATCGAAGGATGCGCTTAAAGAATAAACATTTGCGAAAAACTCTGTATTCGAAATACTGTTGTCATTCGGATTTACTTGACGACCAAAACTCACGTTATAATTTGCAAAACCATTTACATTAGGCAACAAGTTTCTAACAGATTGACGATAGGTTTCCCTATTAGATTGCTCAGTGAATTCAAAATCATTTAATTGAAGGTTGTTCTCTATAGCATAGGTAACGCATTCTTCAAGCGTCCAGACTTTTTGTGCGGTTGCTCTGGCACAGACTATAAATAAGACGATATAAATAACTCTATTAATGTTCATATTTAAACTACTATGCCAGAGTTTAAGCTATTGTCATGCCATAAAAATAAATAACTGAAAATCAGAAAGTTATCATTGGTCTCTGGTTGATGGAGGTTTTCGAGTGTAAAATATTTATACAAAAAGTGTAAAATATTTTTACATGCATAAGATAGTGATAGAATCAATTTGTAGTTTTAAAGAAACCTTAGAAGTTGCTCATGTCCTTAATAGTAAGGGCTAAGGGGATTAAATTGTTTAAAGGATACGCATCGGTTAAAAACGGTATGCGTTTTGTTTCTCAAGTTCCTAGGTTAAAACCTTTCATTATGACCGATGCCAAGATTTTAGTAATAGATGATAATAAAAGCGTTTTAAGTGCTTTAGAAATTTTATTACAGTTTGAGTACAAAAGCGTGGAAACCCTTTTTAACCCAAACCAAATTTCTTCCTTCCCAAATATCTCAGAAATTGATATTGTATTATTGGATATGAATTTCTCTGCCGGTGTAAATACGGGAAATGAAGGATTATTTTGGCTGAATGAAATCAAGAAAAAAACACCCGATACTTCCGTGATTATGATGACGGCCTATGGCGCTGTTGACTTGGCGGTGAAAGCACTAAAACAAGGAGCTTCCGATTTTGTCTTAAAACCATGGAATAATGAGCGTTTATTGACCACGGTAAAATCGGCTTATGAACTTCGCAAGTCAAAACAAGAAATTCATCAACTTAAAAAGAAAGAAAAAGGTTTAAAACAGTTCATCAACGATGATAAAAATAATATTGTAGGAAACTCAAAAGCATTGACCAATGTTTTGAATTTGGTCGGTAAAGTGGCAAAAACAGATGTCAACGTTTTGATTACTGGCGAGAACGGAACCGGCAAAGAGTTGATTGCAAGAGAGCTACACCGATTATCAAGTAGAAAAGACGAGGTATTTATTAATGTAGATATGGGTTCTATTTCGGACAATTTGTTTGAAAGTGAACTTTTTGGACATACCAAAGGATCCTTTACAGATGCTAAGGAAGATCGCACGGGTAAGTTTGAAGCCGCTAATCAAGGAAGTTTGTTTTTGGATGAGATGGGCAATCTGTCCCTTCAAACCCAAGCAAAACTACTTTCAGCTATCCAAAACAAATCCGTGGTTCGTGTAGGGTCCAATAAAGCCATTAATGTTGATATAAGATTAATTTGTGCAACCAATTGTAATCTAAATCAAATGGTTGAAGACGGTCTTTTTAGAGAAGATTTGCTCTACCGTATAAATACGATACATATTGAAGTGCCACCTCTTAGAGACCGCGAAGGGGACATCCTAATTTTGGCCGATTTCTTTTTAAAGAAATTTTCAAATAAATACGATAAGCCCGGCTTGAAAATCAATAATTTGGCTCAAGAAAAGCTTTTAGAATATCAATGGCCAGGCAACATTCGCGAATTACAACACACCATGGAACGTGCGATTATTTTATGCGAAGGTAATGTGCTAAAACCTTCTGATTTTTTGTTGCACTCAAAGCCTGCCCAATCTTTGGAATCAGAGCTCATCACCTTAGATGAAATGGAATATCATATGATTTCAAAAGCCTTAGACCTGCACGACGGTAATTATAGTGCCGCAGCTGAACAGTTAGGCGTATCAAGGCAAACACTTTATAACAAAATGAAGAAGCTTAAGAAATAATGGCAAGTAGAAATTTCTATATTCAACTAATAATTAGAGTAATATTTATCACTGGAACCGGGGTGTTATTAGCTTTTTCTGTTGTGGAAAAGTGGTACTTACTATTATTTTTTTCCGCTATTGCCTTACTATCTCAGGTATATGATTTGATTCGGTTTATCAATAGTACCAATAGAAAAATAGCCTACTTTTTTGATGCGATCAAGAATGAAGATTTTACATTGCGATTTCCTGAAAGGGTTGCTATCAAATCTTTTAAAGAGCTGAATCAAAGTTTAAACCGGGTTAACGGTTTAATACAAGAAGTACATTTGCAATTACAGATACGCGAGAAATATTATCAAGAAATTTTAAAGCAAGCGAATATTGGTATCATGACCTTTAATGAAAAGGGTCATATTCTATTTTCTAACCCTACCTTAGAAAAGCTTTTTAATTACCGACCACTAAATCACATTAAACAACTGAAACAAATTGACCCTAAACTGTATGAGGTATTTGAGTCGTTCCGTCCTTTTGAGCGTAAAATGTTCCAGTTTACAAATGAACGCGAACAAATACAATTGGCTTTGAAATCAACCCCTGTTGTTTTAGATGAAACCCCTTTACTGTTGGTTGTTGTACAAGATATTAATGAGGAATTGGATGAGAAAGAAACCGATTCTTGGATTCGTTTGATAAGGGTGCTTACGCATGAAATTATGAATACAATCACCCCTATCACCTCTATTTCAGAATCGATATTAAAATACTATCATACCAGTTCTGGCGAAGTGGTTGAGCAATTTGACAAGGATAAAATTTCAAGTGCTGCAAAGGGTTTAGAGGTCATAAAAAGTCAAGGTAACGACCTCATGGATTTTGTACAGTCATACCGAAGCTTTCTTAATGTTCCAAAGCCAGATAAGAATATTGTTAATGCTAAAAAATTATTTGAAAAAGTACAGGTTTTAATGCAGCGAGATCTTGGTGATGGTATCGATATTCAATGGATACACCAGACAGATGACGTTGAATTTTTTATTGACGAAAAGCAACTTACCCAGGTGCTTATCAATTTGGTTAAAAATGCGATTCATTCGTTAGAAAATCAGCCTTCAGGACTCATAGAAGTAATTGCAGGAATTGACTCCAAAGAACGAAAGTATATTATCGTGAAAGACAACGGCCCTGGAATACCAGAAGAGATGATGGATGAGATTTTTGTTCCTTTTTTTACTACAAAAGAAAAAGGAACCGGCATTGGATTAAGCCTTTCTCGACAGATTGTTCAACTGCACGGAGGCAGTTTAAAATTATATTCCAAACCCCATGTAGAAACCGTTTTTACCTTGACTTTTTAATATGGAATGGATCGTTATCATATTAAACCAAGAATGTCTCCCCGAGCCCGGTCGAGGGGTCATTACGTTGAAGAATGTGCCCAAAAGGGAAGTCTCGGCTACGCTCGACCTGACAATATAGGTACAAGGTTATGGTCATAATAATTGAACTGATTTTGATAGTGAGATGAAAAAAGAACTATACCAATTTTGTCAAGAATATGTTGATTCACGGTTACAAAGAATTCAAAAACAAATAGAAGGGATAAAATACTCATTAACTTCTGAGTCAAAAAGTACGGCTGGTGATAAACATGAAACCGGTAGGGCAATGTTGCAATTAGAACGAGAAAAATTAGGACAACAGTTGTTTGAAGCAGAAAAAATACAACAACTTTTAAAGCAAGTCCCAATAGAAATTACTGGTGATAGCGTTGTATTAGGAAGTTTAGTCGAGACAGATAAGGCATCCTACTACATTGCCATATCCGCAGGCAAATACGAAGCTAAGGGGAGAATAATTTTTTGTATTTCTTCAAGCACTCCAATTGCAAAATTACTATTTGGAAAAACAGTGAATGATAGCTTTTCGTTTAACGGATTGGAGTCTAAGATAATAGCAGTCAATTAGATACTACTTTCAGTATTTAACCTTTTCTTTAAAAAAGATATCTTGTTGTTAATTATCTTTAAGAGGTTAACCAAAAAATAAACAAATCATGACAACACAAGAAGTAGCAGAAAAGTTTGTGAATTATTGTAAAGAAGGGAAGTATGATCAAGCTTATGCCATGTATGCTGATGATGCCGTAAGTGAGGAAATGCCTGGTATACCGAATCATGTAACCAAAGGGAAAGCCAATATTCTAAATGAGTTTCAACAGTGGAATGAAAGTGTTCAAGAAATGCATGGTGGTGCAGTAGGTGAGCCAATAGTTGCCGGAAACCACTTTGTGGTGCCAATGTCAATGGATGCGACTTTTAAAGACCGGGGCAGACAACAAATGGACGAGCTCTGTGTTTATCAAGTACAAAATGGCCAAATAACCAGGGCAACCTACCACTATGAAGTGCCAGATATGGGACAAGGAATGTAAGCCCTAATCTAAATTTGGTTTTTTACGATAGACCTTTTTGGAAGAAGCTATTTTTTTAGCTTTTAATCGCTTCTCAACTGATGATTTTGAGGGCTTTGTAGGTTTTCTTTTTTTAGGAACGTGCAAAGCCTTTTTCAATAGTTCAAAAAAGCGTTTTACGACCAGTTGCTTGTTTTTGTGTTGACTTCTTGCTTCGTCACATTGTAAAATGAGCAGGTGTTCTTTGGTCAAACGATTGGCCAACTTTAATAGAAGGCGTTCTTTCTCTCTAACGGACAAGGCTAAAGAGTCACTCACATCAAAACTAAGCTCTACTTTAGAGGATACTTTGTTTACATGCTGTCCGCCAGCACCGCTACTGCGAATAGCCTTAAATTTTAGTTCTTTTAAAATAACATCCTTTTGCAAAACTTGGTTTTACACAAAGATAGCCAAGCTTACTTATTATCCTTTTACGTAGGAAAGCGCCATCAGATTGAACTCTGAGTTATTTTCTGTATTGCCACTATCGTTTAGCGGTTCATCGGCATAACCGCTCCGAGATGTTGGACATCCCCGTTCTTGTCCGCCCCATTGCGTTGCCTCAATGACCAGTTTTGATATATTTTCAACATTCAATTGAAACCTATAAGAACCCATAGAATCTGGCAGCTTTCCCTCTAAAGAAAATTCATCCAGTAAGATTCCAGTAGCTAGTTCTTTTCCGTCGGCGTCATAGGCTGTCCATTTACCTGATTCGTCAACCCTTATGGTGTCGTTATCGGCACAGATTGTACCTTCTTTGGCCTGTCTGCCTTCGTCTGGATCCATTTGTCCTACCTGTAGGATGACATTTTTGACCGGTATTCTAAAATTGACAATTAACTGTTCACTGGTTTCAACGATTTCACCTTGGTATTCGTAGTAATAATCAATTTGTTCCCAACGGCCGCCTGCAACTCCGAAACCATTATCTCGAAAACGACTTTCATAAACAATACTGGCAGCATCACCATTTATTTTTTTTGCAGTCAAAAAAACATCATAATTCCAAGCCTGCTCACCTTGTCCATTATTTGTTAAAATATCACGATCTGCAGTCAGTTCAATACGAGAAGCCTCACTTACATCATCATTGGAATCATCTGAAATTTCTTCATTGTCATTATCACCTGTTTCTTCAGTATCTAGCGCCATTTCATCTTCAAGGATAGCGTCGTCAGAACATGCTATTTGTAGATTACAACATAGTAGGATGACTAAAAAAGGAAGGAATCGCTTTTTCATTTCACAGTTTTTTGGGGTTCTATGAAAGTAACGATTGACCAAAACATGCTATTGCTTTACAACACCGATTTTCGATGAATGGTCTAATCGGAAGCAGAAAGGCGCTTATTGACCAATTGCAGCGAAATGTTTAGATACACCTGCGTGTTTACTTTTAAGGCGTGCCGATTGGCGAAAAACACACTCAGACCCTTATTTGATAATCCTTCTATCAAATAATGACTACCCTTAAAATGGTTGTTGACTACGTAAACTTCAAACCCTGTTGCCTTAGAGATTTCAAACTCATGCGGATATACCAAAATAGCGGTATCAACAGCACTATATTCTTTTAAAAGCGAAACGGGAATCTGATTGACAATGTCAAACAACGAGGCAACATATTTTTCTTTAGGTCTTTGATATAATTGGCTAGTGGGTTCATGCGCCCGTATTTGACCCTCTTTTAAAACTAGCGTTTCGTCAGCAAACGAAAGCACATCATTGGGATCATGGCTTGCATTGACCACGGTGATGCCTTTTTCTCTTAAGTAAGGAAAAAGCTTGTACCGTAGTTCGTTTTTTTTGAATTGGTCTATGCTGCTAAACGGCTCATCTAATAATAATACCTCAGGTTCTTGGGCTAAAGCCCTTGCCAAAGCGACACGTTGTTGTTGTCCACCACTAAGATTTTTAACTTTTACCTCAGCATAAGCTTCCATTTCAATCACCCCAAGTAGCTCTGCTATTCTGGTTTCATGGGTGTCTAGTTCAAAAGCGGATAAGTGTTCGGCAATGTTTTCAGTAACCGTGGTGAACGGCATTAAATCAAAATCTTGAGCCACATATTTCATGTATTTTTCACCGGGCACCAAGTTAAAACTTGGCCCCAATACTTCGTTATCTTCCCAATATATGTTTCCTCCCATCAACTCAAGCAACCCATAGATAGCCTTTAATAACGTGCTTTTGCCCGAGCCACTTTCACCCATAATGGCAAGATGTTTTCCTTTTTCCAAGGTGAAGGAAATATCCTTAAGAATACGTTTCTCTTGATAAGAAAAAGATATGTTTTGAACGTTTAGCATAAATCAAGGAAAAGAAAAATCCGCTTCCTAAGAAACGGATTTTAAAATCATAATAGTTTAGAAATAGCGTTAATCTTTAAACTCTTTTACAACGGTTTGGTTGGGCAATTCATCAAAGCCCATATTGAATAAGGTAAAACCAAAAATATCGGCATATTGCTCAATGGTTTTACTTACTGGAGTGCCAGCACCATGGCCCGCATTCGTTTCTATTCGAATCAATGTAGGATTTGTTCCAGATTGTTTTTCTTGCAGTTCTGCTGCAAATTTAAAACTATGCGCGGGTACTACACGATCGTCATGGTCCCCCGTAGTGACTAAAGTGGCAGGATATTCAACACCTGCCTTTACATTATGCACAGGAGAATACCCTTTTAAATAGGCAAACATTTCTTCACTTTCTTCAGCAGTACCATAATCGTAGGCCCAGCCAGCACCAGCAGTAAAGGTGTGATAGCGAAGCATATCTAGAACCCCAACAGCAGGCAAAGCTACCTGCATTAAATCGGGTCGCTGTGTCATGGTCGCACCAACTAAAAGACCTCCGTTAGAGCCTCCTCTAATCGCTAAATATTCTTTTGAAGTGTATTTGTTTGCTATTAAATATTCTGCCGCGGCGATAAAGTCGTCGAACACATTTTGTTTTTGTGTTTTAGTACCGGCATCGTGCCATTTTTTACCATATTCGCCACCACCACGAAGGTTGGGTACTGCATAAACACCACCTTGCTCCATCCAAACGGCATTGGTAATACTAAATGATGGGGTCAAACTAATATTGAAGCCACCATAACCGTAGAGGATTGTTGGGTTCTTTCCATTCAGTTCAACACCTTTTTTATGGGTAATGATCATAGGTACTTTGGTGCCATCTTTTGACTCAAAAAACACTTGCGTAGATTCGTAATCTGAAGGGTTGAAATCAATTTCAGGTTTCCAATACTGTTCGTATTCCCCAGTTTCTACATTGTATTTGAAAGAGGATCCCGGAGTGCTATAATTGGTAAAGGAAAAATAGAACTCTTTATCTTCTTTTTTTCCGCCAAAACCACCAGCGCTCCCAACGCCAGGTAGTGCTACCTCACGAACAAGTTTGCCATCAAAATCATATTGGTACACTTTAGAAATAGCATCTACCATATATTCTGTAAAGAAGTAGCCACCACCACTGCCAGCGGTAAGTACATTTTCGGTTTCCGGAATAAAATCAGTCCAGTTCTCTGGCGCAGGATTGGCTGCATCGGTTACAACGATTTTTTTGTTTGGCGCATCCATATTAGTGACCAAAAACAACTTGGAACCCTCATTTTCCATAACGTAGGTATCTGTATCGGTATGGCCTAAAATAGTGATCAATTCACTTTTTGGCTTAGAGAGGTCTTTTAAGAACAACTTGTTGCCGGATGTAGATGTTGATGCGGAAATATATAAATAACGCTCATCTTCCGACAAACGGCCGCCAATATAGCGGTGCTTTTGTTCTGGGGTACCCCCAAAAATCAATTCGTCCTCAGATTGGGGCGTGCCAATTTTATGATAGTACAGTTTGTGCTGGTCTGTTTTGGCAGAAAGTTCGCTTCCTTTTGGTTTGTCATAACTGCTATAATAAAAACCTTCGTTACCTTTCCATGCTACGCCGCTAAATTTAATATCGACCAAGGTATCCTCTACCTGTTCCATGGTCTCTGCATTGATAACGATTGCTTTCCGCCAATCACTGCCACCTTCAGAAATTAGGTAGGCAGCCATGGTACCGTCTTTAGTAAAACTCAAACCTGCCAAAGAGGTGGTTCCATCTTCAGAAAATGTATTTGGATTTAGAAAAACTTCAGCTTCACCATCCCCTTGTTTGCGATAGACCACATACTGGTTTTGTAGTCCATCATTTTTATAGAAATAGGTGTAGTTACCCTCTTTGAACGGAGAACCTAGTTTTTCATAGTTCCAGAGTTTTTCTAATCGATTTTTTAAATCTTCTCTAAATGGAATACTATCCAAATACCCAAAGGTGGTTTTGTTCTGTGTTTTTACCCAGGCTTCGGTTTCTGCGCTTCGGTCATCTTCTAGCCAACGGTAAGGGTCATTTACTTCAGTTCCGAAATAGGTATCTACGGTATCAACTTTTTGTGTAGTAGGATAATTCACAACTATGGGTTCTCTCTTTTTTTCAGTTTGACAAGCAACAAAGATAAGGGCTGCCGATAGGATGGTAAGTTTTTTCATTTGTAGTATAATTAGTCTCTCTAAAAATACCATAAAAGGGCTAAACCACCATTTAATAGTTTGAGGCTTAACGTTTTTTAACGGTAATAATCGCTTCTCGATACCTGCCCGTCCGGCAGGCGGGCATTTTTAATCATCCTGTCGTCAGATTGAAAACATTCAAAGTGAGCTATACTATATCAATAATTGCTTAGACTAAACTATGCGCTACCAAATATTCCGCTATTTGAACGGCATTGGTAGCAGCACCTTTTCTAAGGTTGTCCGCTACAATCCACATATTCAAGGTATTTCTTTGGGTTTCATCGCGGCGAATACGGCCTACAAAAACATCATCTTTATCATGCGCATAAATGGGCATGGGGTAGGTATTGGTATCCGGATTATCCTGTACGGTTACTCCAGGGGTTTCACTCAACAATTTTCTTACCTCAGACAGGTCAAAATCGTTATGAAACTCCACATTTACAGACTCTGAATGTCCGCCGGAAGTGGGAATACGAACCGCTGTCGCTGAAATGGAAAACTTACGGTCATCCAATATTTTTTGGGGTTCACGGGCTAATTTCATTTCCTCTTTGGTGTAGCCATTTTCTAAGAAAACATCACAATGTGGTAAGGCATTTCTGTTAATGGGATATGGGTATGCCATCTCACCTTTGATGCCTGCCATTTCATTTTCCAATTGTTTTACGGCTTTTACCCCTGTACCCGAAACCGATTGATACGTAGAAACGATAACGCGCCTCATTTGATACTTTTTATGGAGTGGATTTAATGCCATGACCAATTGTATGGTAGAGCAGTTTGGGTTGGCAATAATTTTATCGTCAGTAGTCAGTTCTGAAGCATTGATTTCCGGCACTATCAGTTTTTTGGTCGGGTCCATACGCCAAGCAGAGGAGTTGTCCACGACCGTGGTGCCCACTTCGGCAAATTTAGGTGCCCATTCGAGTGAGGTGTCGCCACCAGCAGAAAAAATGGCAATTTGTGGTTTTGCTGCTACGGCATCAGCTAGGCCTATGATGGTGTGTTCTTCGCCTTTATAAGCCAATTTTTTACCTACAGAACGTTCTGAGGCCACCAAAAGCAATTCCGTAATCGGAAAATTACGTTCTGCCAATACTTTTAACATTACTTCGCCCACCATACCTGTGGCGCCTACAACCGCTACTTTCATCTGTACTTTGATTTAAGCTGCAAAGGTAATTTTACCTTTTACTCTGGCAAGTAAAAATTCTACAAAAAATCAAAATACAACAAATTGTTTTATTTGTAACAATCCATAAATATCAAAATATGAACTAATGAAGCATGGAATAGGCGTGCTTTGGTTTAAGTCAAATTAATTTTGGAAGAAAGCTATTATTCGTTTAATGTATTTATCTCCTTTTCTAATTTAATTACTAATTCTTTTATCTTTTTTTGAGTATCGGAATAATTTGAGATGGCAAAATTTCTATAGGTATTTGTCGCTGAAATGATATTGGTAATTTCCTTATTTTTTAATAAATTTTGATAGTCATTTGGTTCTAATACTATTTTCTTTTCTTTCAAATCCCATTCAAAATTTTTGCTAAAAAAAGGATTAACAACTTCACTTAAATAATTCTCAAATTGGTTTGCGAAAATATTTTGAATATACTTTAACTCCTGGTCATGAATATTAATGATTTCAAATTTTATGTCATCATTAGTAATAAAAGATAGCCCTTCATTTTTTAAATTTTCAAATGCTGCCATATTGAAGGAGACCATTTGGTCATATTGAAGTATTACGAAAATTTGTTTAATCGTATCATTAAGATCTTTTTTACTTTTTATATGATTACTTAATCGCTCTCCAAATTTCAAAATTCTTTTATCAGATTCAATTCTTTCTTTTAAAATTAAGTCATTATCACGAAGTGAATTTTTAATCTGATTTAGATATTTTAATTCGGCCTGATCGTCTTTCCGTTCTTCATTCCAATTATTTATTTGTAAAGCAATCAAAATTCCGATAACCACAAGGATAATTTCGCCAAAAGCATATTTAAAATACTTACCTGTTCTGTTTTTCATTAGTAAGTTTTGGCGAATTTTTCTAAAAACTTTTATCATTAGTTAGTAGTTGGTTTTAATGAATCAGAACAATTATTTATGATTATATTTCTTGAATCTCCTTAACTAAAATACCACAAAAAACCGCTTGAGAGAATACTCCCAAGCGGCTTAAAGTTAAAAATGTGATGTAACGGCATCCTTAGAAAGGATGTTAATAATAATTATTTTTTAAGGGCATCACGAATTTCAGCAAGCAATTCTTCTTGAGTTGGGCCTGCAGGTTCTGCTGGGGCCTCTTCTTCTTTCTTTTTCATGTTGTTGATACCTTTTATCATTAAGAACATGACAAAAGCAACAATGATAAAGTCAAGAACACTGGTTAAAAAAGTACCATACTCTAAATACAGCTCTCCTATCATTTCTCCAGCATCATTAGCTACACCGTCTCGTAGTTTCATTCGCATATCTTTAAAGTTTGTATCGAACAACAAACCGATTAATGGAGAAACAATTCCTCCAGTAAAAGCAGTGACCACCTCTTTAAAAGCAGCACCCATAACGAAACCTACGGCGATATCGACGAGGTTTCCTTTCATTGCAAATTCCTTAAATTCTTTAAGCATTGTATTTATAGTTTAAGTGGTTAATACGTCGGCAATGTACAAAAAATCCAAATGAAATGTTAAGAGATAAAAACCGCACCCTATTTAACGACTCGTTTTACACGTTGTGAGATGGCTGTTAAAACCTCATAAGAGATAGTATCAGCTGAATTTGCAAACTTTTCAGCAGAGATGCCTGCACCAAAAATAAGTACTTCGTCTCCTTCTTTACAGGTAATATCAGTAACATCAACCATGATCATATCCATACACACATTGCCCACAATTGGGGCTTTTTTGCCATTGACAAAAACAGCACCTTTTCCATGTCCGTATTGACGGCCTATGCCGTCGGCATGGCCAATAGGAAGCGTTGCGGTAAGTCGGTATCCATCAGAAGTAAACCCTCTATTATACCCTACACTTTCACCCGGTTCAATTTTATGAATTTGCGAGATAATGGTTTTAAGGCTTGCAACAGGTTTTAGTGCTGCATCAATAGCAGCGTGGTTGCCATAGCCGTATAAGCCAATTCCGCTTCTGACCATTTCGAATTGTGCTTCAGGATAGTTGATAATTCCGGAAGTATTCAAAATATGCCTCATAATAGGATATTTTAACTGACCCTGTAATTCCGCAGCGGTTTTGGTAAAAGAAGTAATTTGGTTCAAACTAAAATCACGCTCCTTTTCGTCTTCAGATGCCGCTAGATGAGAGAACACAGATTTAATTTTTAGCTCTTTTCGGCCATGGATGGACTTTAAAATATCATTTACATCACTTTCCCAAAATCCCAACCTATTCAATCCTGTATTTATTTTAACGTGTACTGGATAATCAGTTTGCGCCTTGTTTTTAGCTGCTTCTAAGAATAATTTTAATATTCTTGGCGAATAGATACTGGGTTCGAGGCACCGATCTATAAGTTCTAAAAAATTAGTAGGTTGTGGATGTAGCACCAAAATAGGAGCGGTAATACCGGCATCACGCAATAAAACCCCTTCCTTTACATAGGCTACCGCAAAATAATCAATGCCTAAAGCTTCTAATTTTTTTGCTATGCTTACCATATCACTGCCATAGGCAAAGGCCTTAACAACCCCTAAAAATTTGGTTTTTGGCGCTAATTTTTTCTTTAAGTAGTTGAAATTGTGCGCTAATGCTGACAGGTCAATTTCGAGCGTAGTTTCTCCAATACTATTCATTGGATGCTTCCTTTTTTGATTCAATAGGCTCTACATCAACATCCATATCTTTTACCCTTTCTTTTAACATGGCCTTGTAAAATGCAGCGCGGCTCAAGGGTTCGTAATCTTCGGTTTCTCCCAGTAGCACCAGATTGTCATTATTGGATTTTCTAAAACTATAACTGGCTAAATTTCCTGTTCTTGTGCAAACAGCGTGCACTTTAGTAACATATTCGGCAGTAGCCATGAGTGCTGGCATGGGCCCAAAAGGGTTGCCTTTAAAATCCATATCCAATCCTGCAACCACCACTCGGACACCGCGATTGGCCAAATCATTACATACCGTTACGATTTCATCATCAAAAAATTGGGCTTCGTCAATACCCACCACATCACAATCATCTGCTAAAAGTCGAATATTGGCAGCGGCGGGAACAGGGGTAGAGCGAATTTCATTGGCATCATGCGAGACCACCATTTCCTCATTATAACGGGTATCTACCTGAGGCTTAAAAATTTCTACTTTTTGTTTTGCAAATTTTGCCCTTTTGAGTCTTCTGATAAGTTCTTCTGTTTTACCTGAAAACATAGAACCGCAGATGACTTCGATCCATCCAAACTGTTCTTTAGGGTTTACTGTGTTTTCAAGAAACATATTGTACTTTTAAACGAAAATAAAGGGTTTCTTCGTTGTTATTTAAGAAGAACTAAAATTAGTAAAAAAATATGCCTTTTCACCTTCTTTAGTTTTAACCTTTTATTTTTAAAATGGTATTGATTTAGGCATTACATTTATACTTAAACAGATAGACAGATGAAACGTAAGTTAAGGGAAGAATTGGTCAAACTATCCACAGATATAATTACATCAAGGGAAGATAGAGAACTTACAGAATTGTATGAGGTTGCAAAAACCTTGTACGAAAAACTTGCCGTGTTGAAATTCATCGATGAAAACTTGAAAGATGTTGAAGTAGATGTCTCCAAGAATGTACTGGCTGCGCGTTTTGAAAAAATGGCGGGAGCTGTAATGAACGAGAATAGGAAAGTGCCCGAAAGTAACCCGCACGAAGAAGATATTATTACCCCGGGTATGGATACCATTAAAGGAATGGTTTCTGAAATGCCCACGGAGGCGCTTGAATATATTTTTGGTGATTTTATTGCAAAGCCGGAGACGATGAAGAGTGATAAAGAACTGCTTTCGCCAGAGCCAACAAAGGAAAATACTGTTGCTAAAAATCAATCTTTAAATGATAAGCTAAACAAAGATTTACAGATTGGTTTAAACGATAAATTAGCCTTTGTCAAGCATTTGTTCAATAACAACATGGAAGACTATACTAGAGTGCTTTCACAATTAACTACAATTGACACGGAGGAACGTTCATTGGCATTCATTAATAATATGGTGAAGCCAGAATATAATAATTGGGAAGGTAAAGAGGAGTATGCGGAACGGTTTATGGCTTTAATTGAGCGCAAGTTTGCCTAGGTATGAGGTCAACCCTGAAAGTTAAAAAGAATTCATTTTGTACATTGAACTAAGCTAACGAATTGAAAAGTCATGTTTAAAAAAATTCTTTTTTGGGTGTCAACCGGGTTTTTGACATTAATTATGCTCTTTTCGGTTTACAACTACTTTTTCAACAATGAGCTAATTGTTGGTTTTTTTGAGAACATGGGGTATCCTGTATATCTTATTTATCCCCTTGCAATAGCAAAAGTTTTAGGATTGGTTGCCGTTTGGGGTAATTTTTCCAGATCACTTAAAGAATGGGCGTATGCTGGCTTTTTTTTCAATGTAGTTCTTGCCTTTTTTGCGCATTATATGGTCAGTGATGGGGAACATTTGGGAGCTGCTATTGCCACGATTGCGGTATTAATCTCTTATTTGACCGGTAAGGAAGTAAGACCTTAACTTTGCTTTATGGGGAAGCTATTCTTGGTGCCTACACCAATTGGGAATTTACAGGATATTACGTTGCGTGCCATTACGGTACTTAAAGAGGCTGATTTAATTTTGGCCGAAGACACGCGAACAAGTGGAAAGCTGCTACAGCATTTTGAGATTACTACACAGATGCATAGCCATCACATGCACAATGAGCATAAAACAATCGATAATCTAATCAAAAGATTAAAACAGGGAGATACGGTTGCCCTGATTTCTGATGCAGGGACTCCAGCAATTTCAGACCCAGGATTTTTATTGACCCGGGCATGTGTGGAGCATAATATAACGGTAGAGTGCCTGCCAGGTGCTACCGCTTTTGTACCCGCCTTGGTCAATAGCGGATTGCCAAATGACCGTTTTGTTTTTGAGGGATTTTTACCAGTTAAAAAAGGACGGCAAACCCGATTAGAGTTTTTGGCCTCAGAAACACGAACGATGATTTTTTATGAGTCGCCACATAAACTGGTAAAGACCTTAACTCAATTTTCTGAGCATTTTGGTAATGATAGGCCAGTTTCCATATCTCGTGAATTGACCAAATTATATGAAGAAACTATTCGTGGAACGATAGCTGAAGTTTTGGAACACTTTACCCAAAAGCCACCCAAGGGAGAGTTTGTTCTTGTGGTTGGCGGAAAGAAATAAAGACTATATTTAGTTGGTTAATTTGCCAACAATGAAAACGAATGTACTTTCCCTACTTGCAATTTTTTGTTTTGCAGCAGCCTTCTCTCAAGAAGCTATTAAAACCAATTTAGACCTAGTATCACTAGAAAGTGGTAAAGTTCATAAATTATGGTTGAAATTAGGAGAGAATGAGCTATCAAACCCTGTTATGGTTCCAATTTTAATAGCAAAAGGGGAGTTCGAGGGTGGGGTAATGGGGCTTACCGCAGCAATTCATGGCAACGAACTCAACGGTATTGCTATTATACACGAACTATTCGAGCAGATTGATACAAAAAACCTTAAAGGAACTATCATTGGAATACCAGGATTAAACACCTTGGCAATTTCCAATAACCAAAGGGAATTTATTGATGGGGTCGATTTGAACCGTATTTTTCCGGGTAAGGTAAACGGAAATGGCTCGGAACAAATGGCCTATCAAATTGGCAAAAAGATTATTCCTCTTTTTGATTATCATATTGATTTACATACGGCAAGCTTTGGTCGGGTTAATAGTCTTTATGGACGCGGCGATATGCAAAACGATACCCTAGCAAAAATGCTTCATGTATTGCAACCAGACATTATTGTCTCAAATAAAGGTAAGGCTAGCTTTGGTTCTGCATCAGGGTTGACCATGAGGGCATTTGCAATTAATAATGGGGTGAAATCGATAACCATGGAGTACGGTAATCCTCAGGTATTTCAAAAAGAAATGGTTTCCCGTGGTGTAGACGGTCTTCAAAATCTATTAAAGTATTTAGGCTTTGTATCAGGCGAAATAGTTAGTCAGAAAGTGGAGAATGTTTGTTCCAAATCGTATTGGATTTACACAGATAAAGGAGGTTACTTAGATATTAAGGTGAACCTCAATCAAAAATTACAAAAAGATGAGACTATTGCACTTTTAAGAAATCCTTTTGGAGAATTAATAGCGACCTACAAAGCTCCAGAAGCGGGTATTGTTGTGGGAAAAAGCACAAACCCGGTAAATAAATCAGGCGGTAGAATTATTCATCTTGGTATTTTGGAGAAATGATAACACCTTGGATTATAACGGTTTTTACCGTACTAATGGTTTATTACTTAGACCGTTGGGAAAACAAGCACATAAAATCTTTGTTTGATTGGGTGCCAGCTATATTATTGGCATATGTAATTCCTGCTTTAGTATCCTATTTTTTTTCATTGGATTATTCCCAAGCAGAAATTCACAATTTTAGTAAAGCCTATTTTATCCCTTTAGCCATACTTTCTGTAATGGCCAGCTTATCGCTAGGGCAATTAAAGGCAATTGGGTATAGACCAATTTTAGTGTTTTTGGCGGGATCGGTTTTTATTGCACTCTTTCCGGTACTTTTTATAGTTGTTTTTAAGCAGACTGATTTGGTGGCTAACACTTTTGGTGTAAATGGTTTTTGGAAAGGGATACCGCCAATAGTAGGTAGTTGGATCGGAGGTAGTACAAGTCAATTGGTGTTAAAAGAAATTGTGGAATGCCCCGAGGCTATTTTTCTTTCTGTTTTGGTAATGGATAATATACTGGTCAATATCTGGACAATTTTGATGTTTCAAGGAATAAAAAAAAGTAATACGCTGAATACGTGGTTCAAGATAAGCGACAAAGAATTACCGGAAGATGTTCGAGATGAAAATCAAAAACCGATTTCAGTTTTTATAATGGTTGTAATCTTAATACTACTTGTACTGCTAACAAATTATTTGCTGACCAGTTTTGTTTGGAAGGTAGTGCTGCTTTCTATTTTGGGCTTGTTATTAGGGAATTTTTTGCCCCGATGGAACTTTAAATTCTCCCTTAAGGCGGGAGGGGTTTTGATTATTGTGGTCATGGCAGTTTTAGGATTAAAACTTCGTTTTGATGCTTTAGGTTTTGATATCTATTTTTTTGGGTTTTTAGTGGTTTGGCTTGTGGGACACTTTGTTTTTATGCTAATTATCGCAAAACTGCTCAACGTAAACATGGCATGGGTTCCTATTGCCAGTATGGCTAATGTTGGCGGAATAGCCACAGCACCTGCCGTTACTGCTGCTTATGAAAAAAAATGGATGCCTCATGCTATTGTTTTAGCCATTTTAAGCATGGCAACTGGGACTTTTTGGGGTATGTTGACGATTTATCTTCTACAACTTTTTATTCAATAGCGTCCTATGAAAAACACTTTTCATTGACCTGTCTATAATTCCGAAACCAATTTTGTTTGAGAAAAAACCCTTGGTTTGAAGAAGAGGCTATTCAAGGTCTTCGAGAAAAGGTCAGACGTTACCTCTAAATATAAACCCGAAACACCCTATAATTATCCAACTCAGTGTTTGTCTTAGACTATCTGAGATTTTATTATCCATTAGCACTAATATTAAAACACAAATTAATATTAAAAAAAGAGCAATAATATCTTTATGATTTTTTAGGAATAACTCTTTCATATTTAAACTTTTCACAATCTACTTCATGCATTTATTTTCAATTATAACTTGAAGAATTCTATTCATAATTATCAACCAAATATCTTAACGGCTACAAACAAAAAAAGGACAGTTAAAACGAAAAACCCCACCAATCGGCAGGGTTTTAAAAAAATAAGTTTTACTAGTCTAACGTCTAATAGCTGCTCCCATCATGCTTCCCTTTTTCCCAGCCATACTTACCCAAATACTGGTCTCCGCTTTCAACAGCACCTTCTTCAATATTGGTACCCATAGAGTCGTTCCAACGGTTGAGATATCCAAAAAGAGAAATAACACCAAGCATTTCAACAATTTCGCCATCGTTCCAGTGCTCATGAAGTCTTGCTTTAATGTCAGCATTTACGGTATTGGGAACTTGTGATGCGGCCAGTGAAAAATCTAAAGCCGCACGTTCAGCTTCAGAGAAAGCATTGTGCGTGCGATATTCCCAAATATTGTCTAATTGCTCTTGCTCTGCCCCATAACGTTCCGCAGCGCGAATAGCATGTGCTTGGCAATAGCGGCAACCGGTTGCATTACTGCTCACCCAGGCAATCATCCTTTTTAAAGCTGATGTTACCCGGCCCTCATTGGCCATAACCGCTTTATTCAGGTTGATAAAAGCCTTTGAAATTGCAGGCCTATGCTGCATGGTCAAAATGGAGTTAGGGCAAAAGCCAAGCGTTTCATTAAAAAACTCAGCGAGTTGTTTGGTTTCCTTATCGTGATTTGGGTCCAGGGGATTTACTAAGGCCATTATATGTTTGTTTAGTTGAGTTGACGTATTTTAGTCTTTACAAGAAACACAAAAATTATGGGGACAACAAATCATATTACCACCAAATGGAAAGGTGGAATGGCTTTTGAAAGTAATAATACATCAGGATTGAATTTAACCATTGACGCGGGTCCAGAAGATGGTGGCCAAGGAGAAGGCCTGCGGCCAAAAGCCTTAATGCTATCTGGTTTGGCGGGTTGCTCAGGGTTGGATGTAGCTTCTCTTATAAAAAAAATGAAGCTTGACGTTGATGATTTCAGTATTGAAACCATAGCGAATCTAACAGACGAACATCCAAAATACTACGATCATGTAGTGATTGAATATCACTTTTATGGTGCTAATCTAAATGAAGATAAACTTCAAAAAGCGGTTGATTTATCCGTAGAAAAATATTGTGGAGTGATGGAAATGTTCAGAAGGTTTGCGGAATTGGAGATTAAGACGGTTTTTCACAAAAAATAACATTTTAAAGCTCACCTCCTCAGACGAGGAGGGGAATGAATTCCGCTTTTGCGGAAGAAAGGGGAGGTTGAAATCCTGAGCTTTGGCGCTTTGACCAAAGTTTACGGTGAATTCAATAAAGCTTGCGTTTTAAACCCTCCGCTTTTCCACACTGAAGTGGAAAACCACCTCCCCTTGAATAAGGTGAGGAGCTATTGAAAATTAGATTAAATGTATGCGCTGGACTATAAAACCAATCCCTAAACAAGAAGATATTGACCAATTGAGCCATGAACTCAAAGTGGATACTTTGGTCGCGCAATTGCTTTTACAGCGAGGTATTTCCACATACCATGAAGCTAAAATTTTTTTCCGTCCAGAATTGACCCACCTACATGACCCCTTTTTAATGAAGGATATGGATGTTGCGGTTTCTAGAATTGAACGGGCGATTGAAGCCAATGAAAATATATTGGTATACGGCGATTATGATGTGGATGGGACAACGGCGGTGGCTCTGGTTTCTTCCTATTTATTAGCGAGCTATCCTAATGTGGCCACGTATATTCCCGATAGGTATGGTGAAGGGTACGGTGTTTCTTTGCAGGGCATTGATTTTGCCGAAGACAATGATTTTAGCTTGATAATTGCTTTAGATTGCGGGGTAAAGGCCATTCAACAAGTGGACTATGCCAAACAAAAGAATATTGATTTTATTATTTGTGACCATCACAGACCTGGGCCTGAATTACCCAATGCTGTTGCTATTTTAGATCCAAAGCGTAATGATTGTGAGTACCCGTATGATGAATTATGTGGATGTGGAGTTGGTTTTAAGCTGATACAAGCTTTAGCTTCAAAAAAAGACCACACAGTAGAAGATTTGATTCCCTATTTAGATTTGGTAGCTACGGCCATTGGGGCGGATATTGTACCCATCACTGGGGAGAATAGGGTACTTGCCTATTACGGAATGAAAGTAATTAATTCGAATCCGAGAATTGGTTTTCAAGCGATTATCAATCAAGTAAAAAAGACGGAACTCACCATTACAGATGTGGTTTTTATTATTGCCCCACGTATCAATGCGGCAGGGAGGATGGAACATGGGCAACATGCTGTTAACTTACTTACAGAAACCAGCTTAAAACAAGCAGAAATTTTTGCGGCAGGCATTGAAAAATATAATGC
>CAYGUO010000002.1:0-23077 GCA_964353095.1 uncultured Flavobacteriaceae bacterium
TATCCTTTTTAGCGACTGCCATAGGGGTGATAATAGTTTTGCCGATGATTTTGCCAACAACAGAAATATTTATTTTCATGCGTTGAACCATTATTTTAGGGAAGGTTTTGATTACTGCGAGCTTGGCGATGGTGATGAACTTTGGGAGAACCTGAACTTTGAATATATTTTTGAAGCCCATAAGAATGTTTTTCAGTTACTTAGAAAATTTCATCTTCAAAACCGATTGCACATGATTTGGGGCAACCATGACATGGTATATCGAGACCAGAGTTATGTAGATAAATACCTCTCTAGTTATTTTGAACCCATTGATGGCGAGAACAAAGAATTGTTTGAAGGCTTAGCTTATCATGAAGCGTTGGTCTTAAAGCACAAGGAAACCCAACAAGAACTCTTTCTGGCCCATGGTCACCAAGCGGACTGGTGGAATTATAATTTTTGGAGGATAGGCCGTTTTTTGGTTAGGATTTTATGGAAACCGTTACAGGTTGTGGGAATTCAAGATCCTACAAGTCCTGCAAAAAACTATAAAGAATTGATTAGAATTGAACGCCGCATCAAACGTTGGATTGTCAAAAACAAACTAAGAATAACCATTACCGGTCATACCCATAGACCTCGTTTTCCGGAACCTGGGCAAATTCCCTTTTTTAACGATGGCAGTTGTGTTCACCCAAGAAGTATTACAGGTATTGAAATTGAAAACGGCCATATTTCATTGATTAAATGGCATATTGACACCAAAATAGACGGTACCTTACAAATTGTTCGCGTATTATTGGAGGGGCCAGAAAAACTTACAGATTATATTTCAGCGTAATAAATTAGGTGCGTTTTGACAAAGTTGTCATAGCCTCTACAAACCTGTCCAATTCATCTGTAGTGGTATAAACGTTTGGTGTAATTCGACACCCCTTTACATTCTCATAATCAATAGCAACGGTCCAAATTTGAAATTCATCTAAAAGGGTTTTTGCTAGATCCAATGGCTTCATATTGGTCAAACCAACATTGGCAATACCACAACTCCGCGATTGCTCTTTAGGCGTATTAACTATCACATTATTAACACTTCGCAACTTGTCGCTCCAGTACCGCTGTATAAAGCGTAGACGTTTCTGTTTTCTTTCTAGACCAATTATTTCTAAATAGTCTATGGCGTCATTTATAGTTAAATCGGTATGCACAGGGTGCGTTCCCGTATGGTTCAACCGCCTTATCTTGGTCATATCAGCTTCATGTTCTGCCAGTAGTGGCCAAATTTTTGAAATGTATTCTTTAGCCACATACAACAAACCTGCACCAAGCGGAACGCTCAACCATTTATGTAAACTCGAGCCATAGTAATCACAGTTTAGTTCCTCAATGTTTACTTCAATATGACCTACACAATGCGCACCATCAACCATCACTTCAACTCCATATTGATGCGCCATATCACAGATTTTACGAATAGGCATAATTTGTCCGGTAATATTCACCATATGACAGACCATTATCAATTTCGTTTTTGGGGTAATCCGTGATTCATACAAAGCCACTAATTCTTCATCTGATTCTGGATGATTAGGTATGGAGACTTCCTTGCAGATAATGCCGTAACGATCTCGCATCTGATGAAAATGAATGCGCATAGCACCATAATCTTGTAAGGCAAAAATGGCTTCATCCTCTTTTTTCCATGGGAAACCCCCAATAATCATATCAAGCGATTCCGTAGTATTGCGGGTAATAACCAGTTTCTCAACAGAACACCCAACAAGTTTTGCCAATCTTGCTGCGATATTATCTTTATTCTCCCATTGTTCAGTTCTCATATAAAAAGAACCTTCATAGTTGACTTTTTTAATATGTTCAACATATTTATCAAGAATAGGAGTTGGAATGAAATTATAGTACCCGTTTTCCAGATTAATAT
Source organism: uncultured Flavobacteriaceae bacterium (assembly GCA_964353095.1). GTDB lineage: Bacteria > Bacteroidota > Bacteroidia > Flavobacteriales > Flavobacteriaceae > Croceitalea. The sequence continues at coordinate 1,922 of CAYGUO010000002.1, forward strand.
AATCTGGTTTTAACTTATAGTCTTTGCGAACTCTCATCCAAAATTCATCATCATTTTGAGGATACGGAGATTCCATATTTCCACTATTGGCACTATTGGCACTATTGGCACTTACATGCATGGGAATAATAGCTGAGGCCAAAGTTGCACCCCCAAGTTGTTTTAAAAATTTTCTTTTGTCCATTACATCAAATTTTAGTCAATTTAACGAATTTAACAGCCCTTTACCAGCCTTGTGGCAGGGTATTTGTTAACTTTAATTCATAATTGCGACAGAATAAGCATGATGAAAAGATTTCTACTCTTATTGAGTTTCTTATTGGTACTGAACTTTGGTTTTGCCCAAGGGGACCTACCTACTACAAAACCGCTCAAAATAAGTGCTAAAAATACTTTAGATGCCAAAACCAGCAACCGCGGTACTTCATTGCGAATGCCTTCCGTTTTAGATGATAAATTAATTTCAAAGGGACGGCAAATAAAAATGCTTCCAGACAAAGAATTGGTTCAGGCGGGTACCGGTATGGTGATTGATCCTAAGGTAGGTCAAAAAGAAAAGAAGGGAGCAAACCAATACTTTGGCGACCAATACCTTGGTGATTTTAAAACCTCGGCAAAATTCATTGGTATTGTTTGTAGAGACCACGAATATGTGGATGGGGACCGGGTGAAAATTTATGTCAATGGCCATCCTGTGGAACACAATCTGTTATTATCAGGAACCTTTAGAGGCGTCAATGTAGATTTAGACGAAGGATTCAATCGTATTGAATTTGAGGCTTTGAACCAAGGGTCTTCAGGGCCCAATACCGCACAAGTTATGGTTACTGATGATGCAGGAAAAGTAATTCATAATAACCGCTGGAACCTTTCTACAGGGTCAAAAGCAAGTATTGTTGTCGTAAAAGAAAAAGAGGAAGAAAAATCTGAATAGGCTAAATACTTATATCAGTTTCTCTGCCCAGGAACATAGGTTTCTTTTGCTCTTTTAAGCACATCTTCCTTATAAAAAGCAGCATCCTTCCAATCTACATCAAGATATTTTTGGGTCTGGTCATCAAAATGGGGTGAATCTGGGTTTCCGCTCTGACCGCCTGCCAGAATAGTTTTGGCTTTTACTTTAGCTCCAAATTCAACGACAGCTACGAAACTGTTACCCCTCGTCCCATAAAGTTTTTTTGCGCCCTCATTAGTATATCTGGCACCATAGGCAGCTAAAGCTCCCCAAGTACCGGATGCAAAACCTACCGGAACACTCGGTTTACTATCATCGAATTGCTGACGGATGTCTCCGTTCAGACGTTGGTACCGGTTCACTTCTCCCCAAGGGATGTTCCATGTGCCGAAGTCTGCCGTGAGCTGATCTAGGGTTTCTTCAAAAATACGTCGTCGTTCACTAGTTGACGACTGCTCACCCCAGTATTGTAATCGCTCCATCTGCGATAAACCTTTAGGATATTCCCCTTCCTTAAAATACCGCGTTCCATAAAAATGTGCCAAGGTCATGGCTACCGATTCTTTGGATGTTCTAAAATCCCAATCTTCTAATTCTGTTATAGGGTCTAGAAATTTTGGGTTTCTGTCGTCGTACTCATAATTGGCACTGATCAATCCTTTAATCAGTACTTCGAAAGCAGGTAAATAGGGGTCGTGTGCCAAATCGATTAAACCATCCAAAGTGATGTCTTTTGCATCTTTCAATAACGCGATGGCATGCACACCTCTAAAATTCTCTTGGTCTTTGGACATGTAATAGGGATAGTCTTCTTTCTTTGGACTGAATTCCAACGCAGAAGTATAGGGAGTAGAATTACAATTTTGAATCCACCCATTTTCCGGGTTTAGTACTAGAATATTTTCCTCTACCGTATGCAAGCCTTGCCAATCGGTTTTTGGATTCCAGCCCTCTACGGGTTGGGAATAATCAAAACGGACATCCCGCTTGGGAACAAAATTACCATGGAAATAGGCAATATTTCCTTCTGCATCGGCGTACACGGTGTTGTTACTTGAATTGGTACGAATATCCATCATCTCTCGAAAACCATTGTAACCGTCTTTTTTGGTACGGACAAAAGATTGCTCCAAGGCTTTTACAGGTTCCCACATCATGGCAGAGGCGGTCCATTTGCCATCTTCCATGTGGGTAATTGGTCCGTGATGCGTTCGATAGGCCGGAAATATTTTTTCCTTGACACCTTCATCACTTTTATACTTCAAACTGATTTCAGAGACCTTAACAGGTCGTAATTCTTCTCCGTATTGATATACGATCTTACCATCCAAGATGCTGATGTTTTCCTTGAACTCATCCATGACATCCGTATAGGTGGATGTGTGCATCCAACCCGTTTTCTCGTTAAAACCTTGGTACACAAAAAACTGTCCCCAAGTAACCGCGCCATAAGCATTCAAACCTTCTTCAGAAACTACATGCACTTCGCCCCGAAAGTAAAAAGAAGTATGCGGATTGATCAATAACATGGCATTCCCGGATTGTGTCAAATCCCCAGAAATAGCAATACCATTTGAACCTTGTGGCTCTGCTAGCTCTTCTTCTTTTTCAATAGCAATCAATTCGGACTCCGGAATTTCCATGTTGCCTTCATAAAAGGCTTTAATCTTGCTGGTTCTGATTCGTTCTATATCGCCTCCAATACTTCCCTCGCTAAAATACATGGGCATCCAAGGTTCAAAACGGGTGAGTAATTTTGGCGTGACTTCCGGATGTGTTTCTAGATAGTAGTTGACCCCATCTGCGAATGCGTCACACAATTGTTTGAGCCAATCCGGACTCTTCTCGTAATTAGCTTTTGCCTCATCCTCGGTCATAAAAAGTTTAGCGCGTAAATCGCTATACAGTGCATCTTCGCCTTCTACTTCCGCCAGGCGACCGGTAGCCCATATATAATTTTGTTCTACCCGGTTAAAATCGTCCTCACATTGCGCATACAACAAGCCAAACACGGCATCGGCATCTGTTTCCCCGTAAATATGTGGCACGCCAAAATCGTCTCGAATAATTTTCACATTTTGGGCTTGGACTTCCCATTTTTCTGCCTCGGTTTGGGGTTGGTTTTTGCAGGAAGTGAATACAATTAAAAAAGTTATTAGAATTATTCTCATTATGTTAGCATCAAAGAATTTATGATCTTAAAGATAACTACTACAATTTAAAGTTACCCAAAGCAATACTTATCCATTTTGGGTAACTTGCATAACTATTGTCTGGTCGAGCGCAGTCGAGACCTTTTTCATTTCTGTATATGAAATTTTATTACGTTTATATTCTTCTTTGTTCCGATGGTCTTACTTATACGGGTATTACCAATTCAATTTCTAGGAGATTTGAAGAACATCAAAAAGGGCTGAACAAAACATGCTTCACTTACAAAAGAAGACCGTTAGAGCTTATCTTTCATCAAGAATTTAATGATGTCATTCAAGCGATTTTCTTCGAAAAGAAAATCAAAAAATGGAGTGCTAAAAAGAAGTTGGCCTTAGCAAATAATGAGTTTGATTTACTACAAATTTTAGCAGAATGTAGAAATGCCTCCCACTCCGATTTTAACCCAAATAACAATATAGGTCTCGACGGAGCTCGTCTTGAGCGAAGTCGAAAGGCTCGACCGGACAGAAATAAACACAGATGGCAGAGAAAAAAGTAAGTATTTTAAGTGCGTTTAAGACGATTATTTGGCCTAGAAGAAATCTGGTTTTTATTGGATTGCTGCTTATTGTAATCAGTAAAGCTGCCAGTTTTGTAGCTCCATTGTCACTGGAGTATTTTCTAGATGATATTATTCCAAACAAAGATGTTGACCTTTTAAAACTTTTGGTAGGTGCGGTTATTTTGGCCATCACCGTGCAAGCTGTCACCTCTTTTCTACTTACCAAGATATTAAGCGTACAAGCGCAGTTTTTAATTTCTGAATTGCGTGCTCAGGTTCAGAAAAAAGTACTTTCCCTTCCCATCAGTTTTTTTGACAATGCAAAGTCAGGGGCTTTGGTTTCCAGAATTATGAGCGATGTAGAAGGGGTTCGAAACCTCATCGGAACCGGGTTGGTACAACTTGTAGGTGGTTCTATTACGGCTATTGTATCGTTAATTCTTTTACTTCAGATCAGCTGGTCCATGACCTTATTTACCTTAATACCCTTAGCTATTTTTGCTGTTGTAGCACTAAAAGCATTTAAATTTATACGGCCTATTTTCAGAAACAGAGGTAAAATTAATGCTGAAGTTACTGGCAGATTAACCGAGACTTTAGGAGGTGTGCGCGTCATCAAAGGATTTAATGCCGAAGAACAAGAAAATAAAGTTTTTGAAATAGGCGTTGCCAAACTTTTTGAAAACGTAAAAAAGAGCTTGACGGCCACGGCTTTCATGACCAGTTCCTCTACATTTTTATTAGGAATAGCTACGACAGGTGTTATGGGTTTAGGCGGATATCAAATTATGAACGGTAGTTTAACTACTGGTGAATTTTTCACCTTCACCTTTTTGTTAGGGTTAATGATTGCCCCTATTGTTCAAATGAGCAACATTGGGAGTCAGTTAACAGAGGCCCTTGCCGGTCTGGACCGAACAGAAGAGCTCATGAACAAAACGCCCGAGTCGGATGAAGAAAACAGAACTATAATTTTAGATGACATTAAAGGGGATATTATTTTTGACGATGTTTCCTTTGCATACGAAGAAGATAAAGAAGTATTACATAACATAAACTTTGAAGCAAAATCTGGAGATGTAATCGCCCTGGTAGGAAGTTCGGGTTCTGGAAAATCTACTATTGCTGGCTTGGCGGCTACCTTTTTAAATCCGCAATCTGGAATTATATCCATTGACGGAAAAGATGTTTCCAAAGTGAACCTGAATAGTTTTCGAAAAAACCTTGGTGTGGTTTTACAAGATGAGTTTTTGTTTGAAGGAAGTATCCGCGCCAATATCCTATTCCCTAGACCCAATGCATCCGGAGAAGAATTACAAGCAGCAGTTAAAGCAGCCTATGTAGATGAATTTACAGATCGTTTTGATGATGGTTTGGAAACGTTAATCGGTGAACGTGGGGTTAAGCTTTCTGGTGGACAACGACAACGAATTGCTATTGCCCGAGCTGTTCTGGCGAATCCAAAAATCTTAATTTTGGACGAAGCCACTTCAAACCTAGATACCGAAAGTGAGGCCTTAATTCAAAAAAGTTTAGCTTCCTTAACCGAAGGCAGAACCACTTTCGTCATTGCCCATAGATTAAGTACCATCCGTAAAGCAAACCAAATTCTGGTCATTGAAAATGGTCGCATTGCTGAACAAGGGACCCATGACGAACTAATTGCAAAAGAAGGTCGATATTATAATTTGTTTACGTATCAGGCGAGGATTTGATTCTCTTATTTGATTGTATTTCAAATTCAAGAATTCATTCCGGTGTTGTTTTACCTAACACATTATATTACCAAGAAACCTAATCGTTACCTTTGATTTATGTAATTTGACAACCAAATTTGGTTGGTGGAAGAGAAAACATTCATTGAAGCTTTACGGAAAGGGGCCAATGAAGCCTATGGCAGATTGCTCGATGAATACCAACAAAAGGTATTCAGTACCTGTATTTCTTTTGTGCCAAACAAAGAAGATGCAGAGGATATCGCCCAAGATGTGTTCTTAGAGGTATTCAGTTCCATTTCAAAATTTAAGGGCGATTCTAAATTGTCCACTTGGATATATCGTATAGCGGTAAATAAGAGTTTGGAATTCATCCGAAAGAAAAACACAAAAAAACGTTTCGGGTTTATGCAGTCCCTTTTAGGAAATGATTTACCAATAGACCGAAGTTCCTATTTTACCGAGTTCAATCACCCAGGAATACAATTAGAGAATAAAGAGAAAAGTGAAGTTTTGTTTGCCGCTATAAACAAGTTGCCAGAAGCACAACGAATTGTGTATACCTTGAACAAAATTGACGACTTGAGTTATCAGGAGGTGGCCAAAATTACCAAAAAAAGTACATCTTCAATTGAGTCCTTATTGTTTAGAGCCAAAAAGAATTTACAAGAGCTATTATATGATTACTATAAAAAAGAAGGAAATTAGCGCAAGTTTTTTGTGTTAAAGGCATCTTAAAAGAAGACAAATTACTACACCTATGCAAAGCAAAAGAAATATTGATCAGCTGATAGAGGAAACATTAGACAGTCTCTCTGGTATGGAAACCGTTAAGGCGCCTCCCTTTTTCAAAGAGAAATTGCTAAAAAAAATGGCACGGGAATCTATAGAAGAAGAAGATTTTTCTGTTTTAAATTGGTTTACCCCAAAATTTCAAGCTGTAGCCTTAGTTTGTTTTGTGGTTTTAAATACGGTCGCCTTACTTTCCTATTTATCTGATAGTTATGGCGAAAATGTTGAGAATTTCGCAGAAGTATACGGACTTTCCGAAACGGATTCTAATTCATACCTATATCAGAACTAGCAACTATGAAGAAGAATTTACTCCTATATATTTTATTGGGTTTTCTAGTAGTAATGAACGCTTTCTTCTTGTTCAAGCATCTTAGCAACACAGATAATATTCCAACCAGAGGGCCTCGTCCAAGCAACTTTATTGCCAAACAATTGAACTTTGATACTACACAAACCCAAAAGTTTGAAAAGTTGGATATGGCACATCGTGAGCATATAAATGTACTTCTTGTTGATATTCGGGAATTAAAAGATTCCTTATTCGATAGATTATCCGATGAAATAGATAAAAGTGATGAAATCGACTCGATTGCAGCTTTAATTGCTGACAAAGAGAAAATGAAAGAATTGGAAACATTCCGATTTTTTAAGGCTGTTGGAAAATTATGTAACCAAAATCAAAAGGAAACTTTGAAATCTATAATAAGGGATGCCTTGAGACGACAAGGACCTCCGCCAAGTCGCAATGATCCTGAGGGCAGACCAAGAGACGGTGATAGACCACCTCCACCTAGACCACGATGATATAATGCATGTAATCATAGACCTTGATTTTTAAGTCAGGGTCTTTTTTTTGTGTTTTTTTTAACGAAAGAGTGCACAAGTTAATCAACATGATATCATCTAAAACATCAAATACCTAAAAATAAATAGATGAAAAACAACACAATTAAAACAGTTTTAGTAGCATTTGGGATAACCTTATTATGTTCTTCAAGTTCCTTTGCACAATCTCAGAATCGGCAAGAGAGAAAAGAGCCACCTACATTCGAGGAACTAATTGAACAGATGGATGTGAATGAAGATGGCAAGCTTTCAAAGAATGAAATCAAAGGCCGTTTGAAAAAGGATTTTGCAAAAATTGATACTGATGAAGATGGTTTTATCACAGCAGAAGAATTTGAGAAAGCCCCCAAGCCAGAAAGAGGCCCTAGAAGATAGCAGTAGTACTAGAAAAACAATTATAAACAAATACAAATGACAATAAGGAAAAAACATACCCGAGGAATCCTTTTGACCGTACTATTTTTCGCTTCAACGCTACTAGTAATTTCCTGTAATGACGATGATGAAATTATTGCAGTTACGGAAGACGAAACCGTTGATGGTGAAACCGATACCGAAGAAGAATCCGATACTTTAGAGGATACTGATTTTGTGGCAACCGATTGGTCCATCGAAACGCACAGTAAAGATGCAGACCCAAATTTTGATGAAGTCTTTGAAGACAATACAGTGAAAAGACTGGATATCGTCATAACGGAAGACAGATGGCAAAGTATGTTGGATGACATGACCACCCTTTATGGGGAGTTTGGGGCTGGAAGAGGTCAGGGCGGCAATGAATTTGCTGATGAGAATCCAATTTTTGTTCCTGCAGAAGTATTTTATGAAGGTAAAGAATGGTATCGTGTAGGCGCACGTTTTAAAGGAAACTCCAGTTTACGTACAAGTTGGCAAGCAGGTATTTTAAAATTATCGTTCAAGTTAGATTTTGATGAGTTTGAAGATGATTATCCACAAATAGATAACCAGCGTTTTTATGGTTTTAAAAAGCTTAGCCTTAAGAATAATTTTGAGGATAAATCCATGTTGCGAGAAAAAGTAGCAACTGATGTTTTTCGTAATGCTGGACTAACAGCTTCACATACTTCATTTTATACTGTTTATGTTGACCATGGCGATGGGCCCCAGTACTTCGGGGTATATACACTAGTTGAAGAAGTTGATGACACTGTCATAGATGAACAATTTTCAGACGATGATGGTAATTTGTATAAACCTGATGGTGATGCAGCGAGTTTTGCCATTGGCACTTTTAATGAAGATGAATATGTAAAGAAAACTAATGAGGATGAAGCTGATTTTTCAGATGTGGAAAGCTTATTGCAAATTTTACATGATGAAACAAGAACAACCGATGCAACTGCCTGGAGAACAAGTCTAGAAACTGTTTTAGACACTGATGTATTCCTAAAATACTTAGCGGTAAATACGGTAATTCAAAACTGGGATACCTATGGAAGAATGACCCATAATTATTTCTTATATACCAATCCCGATACAAGTAAACTAACTTGGATTCCGTGGGACAACAATGAATCGCTACAAGAAGGGAAACAGGGAGGTTCAGTAGCACTTGATTTTTCTGATGTAACTGCCTCAGAATGGCCATTGATAGGATATTTGTATCAAGATGAAGTTTATCAAGCGCAATACGATGTCTATGTGCAAGAGGTAGTTGATGGCGCTTTTAATACGGGTACTATACAATCCTTATACAGTTCGTATTCAAATCTACTTGAGCCCTATGCTACAACCGAAGAATCTGGTTATAGCTTCTTAAACAATAGTTCAGATTTTCAAGCTGCAATAAGTGAATTAAATACGCATGTTTTACAGCGCGCCTCAGCAGTAAGTAGTTATTTAAATAATCAGTAGAGCACAAAATTATCAGTTGGTTTGGTTTTTAGTTGAAAGAGAGGGCTTGGCAGTAGCATGCCAAGCCTTCTATTGAACTTATAATCCCTACCATAAGTTTTAAACGATGGTAAAAATATATTTTGAAGTGAAATTAGCTAATCTGTATTATTAATATAGAAATGAGAGTGTTGTTAAAAATAAATATAACCAGAATACTTTTTCCTGTTGTCATAGCACTTTTCATTAGCTGTAAATCAGAAATGAAAAAAGAAGACAAGGTGGTTAATGAAACCAGTAGAGTGGAGTATTTACCCTACTATGACGATGAATCATTTACCCCAAATTGGTTAGCCCCAAATAGTGAAGAAGAGCAGAAATTTCATAAGATTCCTGATTTTACATTTATTAATCAATTAGGGGATACCGTAACACAAAACACCTTTGAAGGCAAGCTATACATCACCGATTTCTTTTTTACTACTTGTCCTGGAATTTGTTTGAAGATGACTAGTAATATGATGATAATCCAAGAGGAGTTTCGAAACAACCCGGACATCTTAATACTATCACACTCGGTTACACCTTCGATAGATTCAGTTTCCGTTCTCAAAGATTATGCAAAAAATCATGGTATTATAGACAACAAATGGCACTTGGTTACTGGAGATAAAAATGAAATCTACAACCTTGGCAGAAACTATTATTTTATTGAAAATGACTTAGGTATTCCTAAAAATTTGAATGACTTTCTACACTCGGAAAATTTCTTGCTTATAGATAAGAATAAACATATTCGTGGTATTTACAATGGCTTGAACAAGGTTTCTATCAAGCAGTTGATTGCGGATGTAAGAACACTGAAGAGAGAAGAATCATAAGATTTGCTTGCAAATAATTGAATTTTAAATGCACCATTAGTCTTCATATTATTAATTTCATCTTTTACTAATTCCCAAAGGGTCTTTATTATCTCTTTTTTTATATTGAACTTTTTCATCTTCGAGTCCATAACAAAGAGCTGCTTTTTTCAGTCCAAAAATTCTACCTCCCCGAGCTTCGTAATTAGCATATAAAACCCCATTTTTTCTAAATGCTTGTTGAATGCCTTCTTCTTTTCCTCTATTTAAGTTTAGTTTTTTGTATAACTCACCACTTGGATACCATTTCTTTTGTTCGCCGTGAGCTTTACCAGAATGATAATTAAATTGTGCAATTAAAATATGTGGGGAATCCGAAGACCATAATTTTTTTTCTCCATGTAGTTTCCCATTATGATAATTTGTAATATTTTTCAAATGCCCATCAGGGAACCATTGAATAGCTTCATTTTGTTTTTTCCCATTTAAGATTCCGAACTTTTCCTTCAAGATACTATTCTTATAATAGCTGACCGCAAATCCAGAATAGGGTTTGTCGTTCAAAGTCCATAAGGATAATTTATGATTATATTTCACTGCTGATTTTGAAACTGTTGTTTCCGGTACTTTTAGGATATTATCTCTGTTATTATTTTGGGATGGTTTTACTTTTTGTTCAGAACACCCTAGCAATAGAAAGTTTGTAAACAAAAGCAAAATAAATTTTTTTTTCATATTAAAGATTTTAACTCTTGTGATTCTTCTTAAAAAGAAACCATCTTAAATTAAAAATGTAAAGGATGGTTTCTTTTAAATCAATAATTCATTCTGTGTAGCTACATAATACTATTTGGTGTCCCCTGTAAATCAACCGCAAAAAGCGCAATTATAGATCCTAAGTAAAATTCATTGATAATGTGATAATGATAAAATTCTTCTCCATCACTATGTTGTGTTGATGTTTTATGTGCTCCTGAAACATCCAAATCTGTTGGATACTCCCCTGTTGAATTACATTTTCTCCCATAAATTAAAAACCCATCTGCCATGATTCCTAGTAATTTTTCATCATTATGAGAAAGGATCGTATTTTCAGGAACATCAGAAGACTCTACATGATAGTGATAGCCAGAAGGACCATTATGAGCTCCGGCATAATCAAATGTTTGGACGATTTCTTCTTCTATGGGTCTATTTTCACCTTCCGTATCATTGAAAATAGGAACTCCCGTTACGGAAATGCCAATGGGCCCCAATCCTGTGGCAGAGCTTGAAGAGGCTATTTCAGGCGCGGCAGGAACGGTGACCGTAAAACTACGATCGCCACCGATTCGACCTGGAGTCAAACGGGTAGCCACAACAGCCTCAATATATAAGGGGGCCGTTTCTTCCCAGTATGGAGAAGTGTGGTTGGGCATGCCATTTGAGTCAATGGTAATTTCATCCCCATCATATGAAATCGTTACCGCATCGGAATTGAACTCATCAAATGCAGAAAGCGGAGTGCTGACTGCTTCTGATGAACTATCCGAATCGTCGGTTTCATCTATATTCTCTGCATCACTACTACAGGAAATAACAAATGTAATAACTCCCAAAAAAGGAAAAAGTGTGGATTTCAAGTGTTTCATTTTACATTTTTTTAATTAAAAAGATTATTATGTATTATTAGATGCTTTTGTATACTATTTCTTGCGGTTGTCCTTGACTTTTTTTTAAACGACAATTTGGAATTCAAATAATCAATCTGATTTTGAATTCTTATTCACAAGTTTTCAGCTAATATTTTCATAGTTTAATCTGAGATGATATATTGTCACTTTGATTTTCTGGATAATTAGCTTGTTTGCTTCACTTAACAATATAAATTTATATATCACCTTTGAAAATTGGGAGTTGTAGGTACTGATTGAAATAAATTTCAGTATTGATATATTTCACTAATCCTTCCCTAGTTTTTACTTAAGAAAGTAAGCTTAGTATTAACCCATCGATTCCACTAAAGCGAGCTTTGTATTGGGCTATTATGGTATAGATTAAAACATTCTATTTGAAATCTCTTTTGGTATTTTCGACAAATCACGTCTTACAGAACTGTTTAAATAGATTTACAGGTATAGCTATACCTAGCTAAAAAAGGCGATTTACCTAATAACATACTTTGTAAATTAATTGAATATACTCTTTCCGATAGTGAACACCGGCTAGTAAAAACATCAAGCTTCTTCTGGTGCAAGCTCCACCTCTAAACCATCCATAGCCTCAGTAATATGAAGCTGACATCCTAAACGAGAATTATCCTTTACATTAAAAGCCTCCGATAACATGGCCTCTTCATCGTCTGACATTTCTGGAAGTCCATGTTCAGACTTTACATAACACTGACAGGAAGCGCACATGGCCATACCACCGCAAATTCCTATGGTACCTTCTGGGGCAAGTTCGTATGCTTTTACAACCTCCATCAAGTTCATGTTCATGTCGGTTGGGGCATCTATTTCATGGGTGACCCCTTCGCGATCGGTAATTTTTATTTTGATATCGGACATTGTTCAGTTTGTTAGTAGGCTAGTGAATTAGTTTTTACTTCATTGATTTAATAAAAGCGTAAAGCATTTTTGAAACTTCATTGGTTTCATTAATCAATTTGGCTGAACTCTCTTTACTCAAGTAATTTAATCTTTCAGATAAATAGAGCATAGACCTAACCTCACTATTGGATGCTAGAGAAAAGTAAAGAAACCTTTTAAAATCAGGATTTGTTTTTCGTTCAAAACCTTCTGCTATATTATTTGAGATAGAAGCTCTAGTAATTTGATCTCGAAATCCAAAATCTTTACTTTTAGAAAACTGATTGTAGATTGAAACCGCTAAATCTTGCGATTTTTGCCAAACCTTTAAATCTTCAAAACGGTGTATAGTCATATTTTATAACTCACTATTTCACTGCTCCACTTCATAACTAGTCAATTGCTTTCACTACGGCCTTTGGCGCTTCTTTTTTAGAACCATCAAATCCGGTAACGCCACCAACAGTAGTATATTTCATCACATACTTTTTATCTGGAAAAATACGTTGATAGGCGCTTTGGCACATTAAGGTTGCCTCATGAAAACCACAAAGAATCAATTTTAATTTTCCGGGATAGGTATTGACGTCACCAATGGCGTATACTCCGGGAATGTTGGTTTGATAATCTAAGGTATTGTCGACCTTTATAGCGTTCTTTTCTATTTCAAGTCCCCAATCGCCAATAGGACCCAATTTGGGCGAAAGTCCAAATAAGGGTATAAAACTATCCACCTCAACTCTAAAATCTTTTTCAGGATTTGAAGTTTTTCTAACGATAACCGCCTCAAGGCTTTTTTCTCCTTCCAAACCAACAACTTCGGCAGGTGTAATCAATTTAATCTTGCCCTGGTTTTTGAGCTCCTGCACTTTTTCAACAGAATCCAAAGCTCCTCTAAATTCATTTCTACGGTGCACTAAAGTTACTTCCGAGGCTACATCTGAAAGAAAAATAGACCAATCTAAAGCCGAATCCCCACCGCCCGCAATCAACACTTTCTTATCTCGGTATACTTCAGGGTCTCTAATGATATAGGCCACCCCATTGTCTTCATACTTAGTAAGGTTTTCCAATTGTGGTTTTCTGGGCTCAAAACTTCCCAATCCGCCTGCAATGGCAACAATGGGTGCGTGGTGTTTTGTTCCTTTATTTGTGGTAACAATAAACGAACCGTCATCCAACTTTTCTATGGTATCTGCTCGTTCGCCAAGAGTGAAGCCAGGCTGAAAAGGCTTTATCTGCTCCATCAAATTGGTCACCAAATCACCAGCCAAAACCTCTGGAAATCCCGGTATATCATATATGGGCTTTTTAGGATAAATTTCAGAACACTGTCCGCCAGCTTGCGGCAGGGCATCAATTAAGTGGCACTTCAGTTTTAAAAGTCCTGCTTCAAAAACGGTAAAAAGTCCTGTAGGACCTGCTCCGATTATTAAAATATCTGTCTTAATCATGAAAATGGGTTCAAATAGGCAAAGCTAGCCTTTGCAAGAAGAAATATCTTATGATTTTTATCAGTTTAACTCAGGTTGATGACCTCTTCAATTTGGGGTGCATATTTTTTAATGGTCATCTCTACTCCGCTTTTCAAGGTCATTTGATTCACACTACAACCAATGCAGTTACCCTCTAATTTCACCTTTACCGAAGTACCATTATCTATGGAAACCAATGAAATGTCGCCTCCATCACTTTGCAAAAAGGGTCGGATTTCTTCCAATGCTTTTTCAACGTTCTGTCTAACTTCTTCTGATGTCATGACTACTTCTTTTTAACGGCAGAACACCCTGCCATTGTTGTAATTTTTATAGCCTCGGTAGGTGGTAAGGCTGTATTTCTATTCACTACTTCTTGAACTACTTTCTTCGTAATTTCTTCAAAAGCAACCGCTGTAGGCGTATCTGTTTGTAATGCTGCGGGTCTTCCAATGTCTCCAGCTTCTCTAATACTCTGTACCAATGGCACTTCTCCTAAAAAAGGAACCTTCAAATCTGTTGCCAGGTTTTTAGCTCCGTCCTTACCAAAGATATGATATTTGTTTTCGGGGAGTTCATCTGGTGTAAAATAGGCCATATTCTCTACGATACCTAAAACAGGTACGTTTATCGCTTCTTGTTGAAACATGGCTACTCCCTTTCGTGCATCTGCCAAAGCAATTTCTTGTGGTGTGCTTACTACAACCGCTCCCGTAACGGGTAACGACTGCATAATACTCAAATGAATATCTCCCGTACCCGGAGGCAAGTCTAACAATAGAAAATCAAGCTCACCCCAATGTGCATCAAAAATCATTTGATTTAACGCTTTTGAGGCCATTGGCCCTCTCCAGATTACGGCCTGATCAGGTTGGGTGAAAAATCCGATAGAAAGCAGCTTGACCCCATAATTTTCAACAGGTTTCATTTTATTTTTACCATCGATATTAACGGAAAGTGGTCGTTCCGCGGCAACATCAAACATAATGGGCATGGAAGGCCCATATATATCGGTATCTAAAAGTCCTACGTTGAAACCCATTTTTGCTAAAGTGACCGCTAGGTTTGCTGTAACGGTAGATTTGCCAACGCCTCCTTTACCAGAAGCCACTGCAATGATATTTTGAATACCCGGAATTGGTTTACCCTTAATTTCATTCACCTTGGGCTTTGAAGGAGCATCAACTTTTAAATTGATTTTTATCTTGGCTTTTGCGTAGACCTTTTCATGAATGATTTTTAAAATCTCCACCTCGGTCTTTTTACGCGCTTGTAGACTAGGGTTTTTAATAGTGATATCTACTTCAACCTCGTCACCAAAAACTTGAACGTTGGTTACCGCACCACTTTCAACCATGTTTTGTCCCTCACCCGGGACTGTTATGTTTTCAAGAGCTTTAAAAACTTCTTTCTTATCTATCTTCATCAATCAAATTTGCTTATCAGTCTTTTAAACTGATTCTAAATTACAAAGATACAGTGTAGGCCTAAGATTTACTAGCAAGATGATTGTAAATCAATATAATATAATAGGCTAGATTTATCTATCTCTAACGGAAAGGACCTAATATTTTTCAAGTATTCGAATAGTTTATATTAGTTTATTCATGGTTGCAAAAGATATAGCTTCTGTAATATTAGAAACTTCTAGTTTTTCAAAAATCTTTTTTCGATGAAATTTAATCGTGTCAGGTGTTATAAACAATTGTTCTCCAATTTCATTTATAGTATATGCCCTCAGCGATAATTGCAATATTTCTTTTTCTCTTTCAGTTAATCTCTTTTTAGGTGCTTTTATCCAACATTCTTTACCTAAATCGTACATCGAGATACTATCATCTCCATTTTTTGAAACAGTAATGTTACCGGATTGCCGTTGATTGGAGAGTGAAACAATACAAATTGCTTTCCAGATTTTGCCTTCATCGGTTAAAAATAAAGGTGTCAATTTTTGATTGATTAAACTTAGCTTACCCTCTTGGTTCTTCAGTTGAAAGTCATACGAAATCGTATATTCTTTTCTTTCTTCTTTTAAAATAGTTTCATAATAATCAAAACCAATGGCATTTATCTTCAATAGTAATTTAACATCATCCTCAGGAACATACTTTAAATAAAAATCATATCCCATAAGCCTAACCTCTTCGGGCGTATGACCGCTCAAAAACAAGGGGTTTTCTGAAACATACTCAAAGCCCTTCGTTTTGTAGTCTATAATATATATGCTACTATATGTTGTTCTGGCAAATGCCTCTATGGCTGCTATATAATTAGCAGTCTGATTTTCTTCGTGGTCATTGAGATTTTTTACCGTATTCTTAAAGGAAAAAAAAGAATCTTTTTTAATCATTATAACAAAATGAGTATGGCTAAAGATAAAAGAATAAAACTACACTTTAGGGTAGCGGCACTTGACAGTATACACGGTAATTTTGAACTATCAATCAATCCAGTTTCGGCCGAACAAACTGCCCGTTAAAAAGCGAATAGTATAATTTATAAATCTATGGGAAGAAAAATAATTTTAAGCGCTATTACATGTTTGATCTACATTGCTTCATGCACAGAAGAAAACCCGCAGCAAGAAACTCTCAAAAATGAGAAAGACATCGCCTCTTTAGAAGTTTTGTTATTAGGAACGTTCCATTTTCGAAATTTTGACCCCAATAATAATGGAGATTTGGTAGCTACCCAAATCCCTGATGTTCTGACCAATAAAAATCAAAAGGAGTTAGAAAAAATAGCTCAGCATATTGTAAACTTTAAACCTGATAAAATATTTGTCGAGTATCCTTACAGCAAACAAAAGCAATTAGATTCCATTTACAGCGCATTTCCAGAACAGGCAGATTTTAAGTATCAAAATAGAAATGAAACGAATCAAATTGCTTTTAGAGTAGCCAAACAACTTGGTCATAATAGCCTATACGGGATAGATATAAGAACTGAATTTCCATACGATAGTTTATTAAGAGCTATGAAAAAAGCTAACCAAACAGATTTAATACAGAAAGACGAAGAAGAACTTAATCGTTTAGAAAAAAATGGGAATGAACTCTTTAGTTCTGATAAGAATTTATCAGAACTAATCTTCTACTTTAATGAACCAGGGTATCGGAAAAGTGATATAAACTGGTATGTTAATTTAGCTAATCAAGCTGGAGATATGGATGATTTTGTAGGTGTTCATTTGGCTTCTGAATGGTACAAACGTAATTTATATATGTATTCAATTATTCAAAAAACCATTCAAAAATCAGATGAAAAAATAATGATTTTAGGAGGTGCCAGCCACATAGGCATGTTTAACGAATTCATAAAGTATACTCCAGAATGGAAAACAACTGAACTCAAAGAAATTATAAAATGAAAAAAAACATATTCCTTATTTTGGCTCTTACCATAAGTTTGACCAATACTATTGCTCAAGACGCCCAAATTGATAAAACTAAGATAACAGAAGACTTCAATCAGCTTTTGGGTCATCTCTCACAATTTTATGTTTATGGCAAGGATAAGAAGGTAGATTTTGATTGTCTGGTTAATTCCTACAAAAGCAAAATTGAAAATATAAAGACCACAAAAGAATCTCTTTTGTTCTTTGAGTATTTTTTAGATGAATTTTATGATAATCATCTCACTCTAAATACCAATAATAGCGATTCTTACCGTTTATGGGCTCCTATTTATTTAAGCCTAAGCAAAAACAAAGTATTTGTAACCAACGTCTGGCAAACTCAAATTGAAATGGCCACTAATGAAAATATTATCGGCGCTGAACTTTTAAAATTTAACCAACAAGATATTAGTACCCTGATTGAAAACTTTCCTACCCATTGCCATGATAAAAAGGACTTAGGTGTCCGAGAATGGATTGCAAATAAAATAATAGCAGGACGTTACAACGAAACGAGATTAATTACTTTAAAACTTAGAAATGGCAAAACCATTGAACTTGATTTAGATCAAATCCAATATAAAGAAGATAATACACTGCTTACCTCAAAGAAGATTGAAGATATTGGTGTTATCCGAATCAATAACTCATTAGGTAAAGACGAACTAGTTTTAGCTTTTGATAAGGTTTTGGATTCTTTAATGAATACCAAAGCCTTGATTTTAGATTTAAGAAACACTGTTGATGGCGGTGATGCATACGAAGCAAGGGGAATTATGGGAAGGTTTATCAAAACACCCAAACCCTATCAGAAACATTCCATGATAGAATCCGTTGCAGGTAATCCAAATATTGAAAGAAGTTGGGTCGAATATGTAACCCCAAGGCAAACTACATATACTAAGCCAGTTTTAATACTGGTAGGCAGATGGACGGGCAGTATGGGAGAAGGCCTTGCAATAGGTTTTGAAGGTATTGGTAGGGCCAAGGTTGTGGGCACCGAAATGGAACGTTTAGCGGGCGAGATATTCTATTTTCAATTTAAAAACCAAAGCTATGGTTATAGAATACCCGCAGCCAAATTATTTCATATTAATGGAACCCTAAGAGAAGAATATGTGCCAACGCACTATGTAAAACAGCGCAAAACCAGTATTGACGAGGTGCTTAATAAAGGCATTGAACTAATCAATGAACAAGAAACTACCCACTAAGTTCTTTCCCGGGATCCCAAAAATACTTTTGAAAATCTACTATTTGATTATCACTTACTTTGACCCCTTCATTCTCTAATAATTGTTGCATAAGGTTGGTACCATCAAAATGATGTTTGCCCGTCAAAAGTCCAACTCTGTTGACTACTCGGTGTGCGGGAACATCTTTTGTATGGGAACTGTTCATTGCCCAACCCACCATTCGTGCACTTCGGGCGGCACCCAAATACTTAGCTATTGCCCCGTAGGAAGTTACCCGACCGTAGGGAATCTGTTTGGCGACCTCGTATACCTTATCAAAAAAGTTTTTGTCTTCCATCAATTCGAATACACTCTAAACAAGGTTATCAAAAATAAAACCACCATCAAGATACTTAAGATATAGTTTGAATTTTTGGAGAAACGATTGGTTTTATGCTCCATTTTATTAAAATAAAAAACATATAGGTACATCACTAAAAAAGTACCCAAACCCGCAGCAAAAATAAAAATAACCTCATCCAACACGGTATATCGCATCAAGTCTTGGGAATGAAAAACACTATTCAAACCACTATAGTATGGAATGGTCAAAAGATTTATCGCTGCCAAGAACATACCCTTGGTAAAACTCCCCCGCTTTTTGCCCTCTTCTTGGAGCAGTGGTGCTACATTTTCTTTTTTGGCTTTGAAAAAGAAGAATAACGCTAATGCAGCAAATACCACTAATGCTATTTTTAATAGCAGGTCAACCACATCTGGGTTTCGGCTTAAATACTTGGCAATACGAACCGCTAAATAGGTTTGCATCATAACCATTAAAGCGACTCCAAGGCCAAACATAACACCATTGTTCTTTCCTTTTTCAACACTTGTCTTTGCGGCATTTACGTTTAAAAGCCCAGGCGGAGCTGAGGCCATAAACGCTGCCGAAAAGGTAGCTACGAAAAGCGCAAGCAATTGTGTCATTTAGTTGGTTACCCTAAATTGGATATAGGTAATTGGTTTTCCCCCTTGAAGATACTGATTTTCATAGAATGTCTGGATTTTTAACACCTCTTTTGGGCTTCCCTCATTCTTATAAACATCATGATTGGCATATATGACCTCATGCCCTAGGCCATGAAGCAGGCCTAAAGTATAACCATGCATAAACTCGCTATCCGTTTTAAGGTGTATTAAGCCTTCTGGCTTTAAAACACTTTGGTACTTTTTTAAAAATACCTGATTGGTCATACGATGCTTGGTACGTTTGTACTTTATTTGGGGGTCTGGAAAAGTTATCCAAATTTCTGAAACTTCATTTTCGGCAAATAGCGCATCTATCAATTCTATTTGAGTTCTGATAAAGGCAACATTATTTAATTCTTCTTCCAGTGCCGTTTTTGCCCCTCTCCAAAATCGGGCACCTTTAATATCAATACCGATATAATTTTTACTTGGGTTCATTTGGGCCAAACCAACGGTATATTCGCCTTTACCACAACCTAATTCCAAAACAATAGGCTTGTCATTACCAAAAAAAAGGTTCCACGCGCCCTTATGTTTAAAACCATTTACTACCTCTTCACGAGTTGGTTGAATGACATTTTTAAAGGTCTCGTTTTCTTTGAACCTTTTAAGTTTGTTCTTACTGCCCAAAATAAAATTTTAATGTTTTGACAAAACTAAGGAAAACCCCCTAAGCTTACACTTCTTTGCTTACAGCCTTCTCTAGGGTGAAAGAGAATTCAGAACCTACTTCCACTTCGCTTTCCACATAGATTTTTTCGCCATGCGCCTCAATAATGTGCTTTACAATGGAAAGACCCAGACCAGAACCACCTTCTTTACGGCTACCACTTTGGTCCACGCGATAAAAACGCTCAAACAACCTAGGGATATGCTGTTTTGGAATACCTTCCCCATTATCAGTAACACGCACTATCACCTTATTCTTAATTAGGTTTTCAACACTCACTTCAGTGGTTCCGTTTGGGTGACCATATTTAATGGAATTCACCAATAAGTTTGTTAAAACCTGTTGAATTTTTTCGGCATCCCCAACAACGTAAATCGGAAACTTATACTCCATATCAAAGGTTAGTGTGATTTCTTTCTTAGTGGCTTTCATTTCAAGAAGGTCAAAAACATTTTGAATGAGTTCCACAATATCAAATTCTTCTTTTTCCAAACGTAAATCGCCCACTTCGAGCTTGGTGATCAAGTCTAAATCTTTTACAATGTAAATCAACCTATCTACCCCTTTGCTGGCACGCTTTAAATATTTTTCGCTCACTTTCGGGTCGTTCATGGCGCCGTCCAATAGCGTGAGAATATAACCTTGCACGGTAAACAATGGCGTTTTTAGTTCATGTGAAACATTACCTAAAAAATCTTTACGATACTCCTCTCTAATTTTTAGGGTATCAATTTCAATTTTCTTATCCTCAGCAAACTTTCCAATCTCTTCAGTTAATGTTTTCATGTCAGTGGTGAAGGGTTTAGAAGAAAATGATGATGATTCCAAAAGGGAAACATCATCGTATATATTTTTTACCCTACGATAAATGAAACGTTCAACTCTTGCTTGAATTATCGCAAAAGAAATAAGGAAACAGGTTAAGGAAAAAAGAGATGGAATTGGCCAGTGCAGGGCATCAAAAAAGTAAAGGATAAGTGACAAGGCAATTGTTAAGGCCAGCGCTATAAACAACGAAGAACGAAAAGCAAACCGATATGATTTTTTAAGCTTTATTGCCATTTGGTGGTAGTTGAACCTTTTATAATCTGAAAAATAA
>CAYGUO010000002.1:23087-44544 GCA_964353095.1 uncultured Flavobacteriaceae bacterium
TAAAAGTAACTATGATATGGCTTTAATTGAAGGAAAAACTATTTGGTTATAAAACGAACTTATAACCAACTCCTTTTACGGTTTTAAAATGGTCATCCCCAATTTTTTCGCGCAATTTCCTGATATGCACATCAATGGTTCTGCCGCCCACTACAACTTCGTTACCCCAGACTTTATCTAAAATAACCTCTCTTTTGAAAACTTTATTTGGTTTTGAGGTAAGTAATGAGAGTAATTCAAATTCTTTTCGTGGCAAGATGATTTCTTTGCCATCATTCACAATTTTATACTCTTCCCTATTGATAACGATATTACCAACCTTAACGATATCTTCCACTTCAGCATTATCTTCTTTTACGCGACGAAGTAATGCTTTGACCTTGCTCACCAACACTTTGGGCTTTATGGGTTTTGTGATATAATCATCTGCACCGGCATCAAAGCCTGCAACCTGGGAGTAATCTTCACCCCTAGCAGTCAAAAACGTTATAATCGTGTTTTCTAAGCCTGGCGTACTGCGCATTATTTCACATGCCTCAATACCATCCATTTCAGGCATCATCACATCTAAAATTACCAAATTAGGTTGTTTTTTTTTCGCTTTTGCAACGCCTTCAACACCATTTTTAGCGGTAAAAACTTCATAACCCTCTGCAGCTAGATTATAACTCACTATCTCAAGAATATCGGGTTCATCATCTACGAGCAGTATCTTAATATCCTTTGTCTTCATGGTTGCTATTCTTAATTTTATCGTTGGCTGTTTTTTATGCTTTTTGAGATAAATACTTGTTTATCAATAAAATAAAGTTTTTCAAAAAGATAAACAAGTATTCCCCTAAAGTCTCAAATGTAAATATAATACCATTACACTCTCATCACTTAACATTGATTTAATATGGTAACATTATGGTAATACTATTTAAATAAACCTTTAATATTTGGGTAACATGCACTTTACAGCATCACTCTTAACTTGCGCATCAATAAAATAGGGGGGATTAACTCCAAATCATAATTTATAAAAACAATAAATCAAAGTATTATGAAAAATTTATTTTTATTAATGTTAGCTATTTCCGCTCTTACATTTGTAGCCTGCAGCGATGATGACGAGAATCCTCCTGTTGTACTTGATGCCGATGGGGATGGCGTCCCAGATGCAATAGATAACTGCCCCCAAGCTGCCAATGCCGACCAAATAGACTCCGATGGTGACGGTTCAGGAGATGTTTGTGATCCACCAACAACAGGCGGCGGTACGAATGATGCAGATAACGATGGTATCGAGGATTCCGCAGATAACTGTCCTACAGTGGCAAATCCAGACCAAGCTGATTCAGACAGTGACGGTTTAGGGGATGTTTGTGATTCAACACCTTTTTCTATTATACCTGTCGACGATAATATTACTGCGGATGTTACTTGGTCAGCAGATAATATTTATCGCCTAAATGGTCGTATTGCTGTAGAAGCCGGTGCTACCTTAACCATTGAAGCTGGAACTATTATAAAAGGTGCTCCTGGTCAAGGTTCTAATGCAACGGTGTTAGTAGTGGCTAGAGGTGCAACTATAAATGCTATGGGAACTGCTGATGCACCTATTATAATGACGTCAACAGACGACGAAATACTACCAGGAATGGTTACGAGTCCTAACCTAGCATCAACAGATAGAGGTTTGTGGGGGGGATTTGTAGTGTTAGGTGCTGCACCAATTTCTGTCGCAGATAATTCTGGTACTGCTCAAATTGAAGGTATCCCAGCTACCGATACCAATGGTAACTATGGAGGTACTGATCCCGCCGATAGCTCTGGAACTATAGAATACGTTTCTGTTCGTCATGGAGGTACAGACATTGGATCTGGAGACGAATTAAATGGTATTAGCTTAGGAGGAGTTGGTTCAGGAACAACAATCAACTTTATTGAAGTAATTGCAAATTTTGATGATGGCGTAGAATTCTTTGGTGGCACCGTAAATGTTTCAAATGTGATTGTTTGGGCACAAGATGACGATGCCATTGATATTGATCAAGCCTATTCAGGCACAATTACCAATGTTGTAGTTGCACAAAGTGTTGGTGCAGATCATGCATTAGAAATTGATGGTCCAGAAGGTAATGCGGCTGGTGCCTATACTTTACAGGATGCAACTTTAATCGGTTTTGATGATGCAGAAAGTGCCATAGCAGATTTTAGGGATGGTGCCAGTGGAGCCAATAATAATATTTTGGTACGTGATTTCTTGGCAGGTGCTGATGTGGAGTTGGATAATCAAGGTGTTGCTGATAATTTCACTTCTGGCCTATTGAGCTTTATGAATTGGGAAGTGATTCTTGCTGATGGTGTTACTTTGGGAGATATTTTTGACGATACCACAGGAACAACCACAGGTTTCGGAGACTTTGCTACCGCAGTTACAACTGGGACTACAGGTGCTGACACCTCTGCTTTTTCAGGATGGTCAGTTGCTGGTATAACGCTTGGTTTCTAATAGTTCTTAACTTAATATAACCTTAACGATAACTTTAAGCCCACTATGTGTTTACACAGTGGGCTTTATTTATATTCGCTCGCTTGAAAACATAAACAAAACTCATGAAAAGATTAATTTGTTTGGCATTTTTAATGCTATTAGGTAACGTTTTCCTTGGTAATGCCCAAAATGGATTCCTTATTGGTACAATTAATGATAAGGAATTTAATGATGTTTTACCTTTTGCCAACGTATTGGTCAAAGGATCTACAAACGGGGCCACCTCGGACTTTGATGGCAAATATAGCTTGGAACTTACACCAGGAGTGTATACTGTTGTATTTTCATATATAGGATACCAGACCAAAGAAATTACAGAAGTTGTCATAAAAAGTGGTGAAGAAACAATAGTAGACGTAACGCTTGGCCCTTTGGCTCAAGCTTTGGATGAAGTTGTCGTGGTTACAACGGTAAGCAAAAATACAGAGGCCTCGGTACTCAATCTCCAAAAGAAATCTGTGGCACTAGTAGATGGTTTATCCTTGCAGAGTATTAAGCGAGTCGGAGCCAGTAATATTGCCAGTGCCGTACGGAGTGTTCCTGGAGTTTCAGTACAAGGTGGAAAATTCGTTTTTGTAAGAGGTCTTGGCGATCGATATACAAAAACCCTACTCAACAATTTGGAAGTTCCAGGATTAGACCCAGATCGAAACACACTACAGTTGGATATCTTTCCTACCAATTTACTGGATAACCTTATTGTTGTCAAGTCCTTTACTGCAGATCAATCTGCAGATTTTACCGGTGGTATTGTGGATATCGTCACAAAGGATTTCCCCACGAAAAAGGAACATAATATTTCTGTTGGTGGAAGCTATAACAGCAATTTCCATTTTAACAATCAATTTCAAACTTTTAATAGCGGAGGTCGTGCTTTAGGTTTTGCCAATAATGCCAACAATGTCCCTTTTACTCAGGATATCTCCTCATTTACACCAGTCGGCAATACCGGTCAGCTTAGAGCCCTTACACAAAGTTTTGACCCACAAATGGGCCTTGAGAACAGCACCAGTTCCTTTGATTCAAGTTTTGGTTTCAGCTTTGGCAATCAATTTAACCTTAATAAAGACGCCACTTGGAGGATTGGTTATTTAGCCGCAATTTCCTATCGAAACGAATCTGAGTTTTTTGAAAATTTTGTCGATGGTCAGGTTTATAGAAGAAGTCAGGATAACTCGGTTCTAGAATTACAACTCGATAGATCAAACAGTGGCAACCTTTCTACCAACAATACGTTGCTCACCGGACTCGGTGGGATAACCGTAAAGGGAGAACGTTCTAAATTTAAACTAAACCTACTACATATTCAAAATGGGGAAACTCAGTCATCTTTCACCACATTGGAAAACCTTATCCTCAATTCCAATCTTAGTGAACGTACTGCTTTGTTGTTCACGGAACGTGCTATAAGTAATGCCAGTTTAAATGGTATCCATTCTTTAGGAAATGATGCATCTTGGACTATTGATTGGAAAGGCAATGTAACCTTGGCAAGTGTTTTGGACCAAGATTTCAGGGTCACTCCATTTTTTCTGGAACCATCTACGGGGCAACGTTTTATCAATCCCAGTGAAACTGGAGACCCCTTGCGTATTTGGCGTGATTTAGAAGAAATCAATATTGCGGGAAAGATAGACATTTCTAAAAGGCATAAAATATTTGGCAACGATGCCAAAGTAAAATTCGGCACATCTTACATCACAAAAAATCGTGAATTTGGTATCGATCAGTTTGCATTCCCTAATTCTGATTTTGACAATGAGTTCAGTATAAGATTCGATGGAGATCCAGACCAGATTTTGGCTCCAGATAACATCTTAATCAACCGACCTCCTAGGGAAGGTACTTTTGTAAGGCAGAATTCCAATCCTTCTGATTCTTTTGATTCTGATATTAATATTCTAGGACTTTATGTTTCGGAAGAACTCAAATTCACCAAGTGGTTTAATGCTATCTTAGGGGTAAGGGTAGAGCAATTTCAATTGGATTATACCGGTGTTGGTGTTGATGGTACCGAGTTCAATGAGGAAAGGTTTATTGAAGAGTTTGACGTTTTTCCTACAGCCAACCTAATTTTTGAATTAGATGAAGAAGGGAATAAGAAGATAAGAGCATCTTATGGTAGGACAACGGCAAGACCTTCCTTTAAAGAAGCTTCCACCGCAGCTATCATTGACCCTGTGGCAGGAACTATTTTTAATGGTAATCCAGATATCCGCCCAACTTACATTAACAACTTTGATTTACGTTACGAAATTTATGGAGAAAGCAATAATTTTATTGCTATCAGTAGTTTTTATAAAACATTTGAAAATCCCATAGAAATTAGCTTTATACAAGGCGCCCCAAATCAATTTATACCTCTGAACCTTGGAGAAGCTACTGTTATTGGTTTGGAATTGGAACTTCGCAAATCTTTAGATTTCATTGGGTTAAAAGATTTTTTCTTCAACGGTAATTATTCCATTATTGATTCCCGTCAGGATTTTGGTGTTTTTGAACAAGAACGAAGATCAGACCCGCAGAATTTAAGAGATGGTGAAACGCCACTAACTGAACGTCAATTACAAGGTCAAGCGCCGTATATATTGAATTTAGGGTTCAATTATAACAACCAAGAAAGCGGCTGGGAAAGTGGTCTGTTTTTTAATGTTCAAGGTTCTACATTAGAAATTGTAAGTGATGGTAATGTAGGAGACGTTTTTACTAGACCTTTCAATGATTTAAGATTTAACCTTGGCAAGACTTTTGGTCAAAATAAACAAAATAAAATTTCTTTTAGGATGTCCAATATCTTAAATGATGAAGTTTTAAGTGAATTTGAATCTTTTGGTTCTTCCAACCAAATCTTCTCTCTCAGAGAACCAGGGCAAACTTTCTCTTTAAGTTACAGTACGAAGTTCTAAATATTCAAACAAATGACTTGTTATCAAACCTGCAAAATTTGGGGATATTTTTGCACTTCATCGAAAAGCGTAGCTTTTTTCTTTAATAAACTACTGTAGCCTTTCATTTTTTTTATCTTTGTGGCACAGCCTTTGTTACCAATAGTTTATGAAGCAACTCTACATTGTTTTATTCTTTTTAGTTTGCTCCTTTGCATTTTCTCAAAAATCGCAAGGCAGTGGTGAAATAGAGGGCTTCAAACTTTACCCTAATCCAACCATAAACGGTAAAATCTATATTGATACCGCTGATGACGCGCCAAAAACGATTCATATTTTTGATGTATTGGGTACCCAAGTATTCAAAGCAACCATTTTAGGCAAAGAACTCAATGTATCAGACTTAGAGAAGGGCGTTTATATTTTACGTGTTTTTGAAAAGGACAAAGTTGCTACTAGAAAGCTTATTATAAAGTAAGTTTTTCATCTTATTTTTTACAATTTCTTAAAGAAATGTGCAGTTCATCGGACTGACCTACAAAGTTTTACGTTTCACAACATTTTATAGTTTTCTCCATCATACTGGGCTACTTTTACTGTGCTATTATCCCAAATCAGCATAAATGAAGAAAATCTACTTAATCTTACTTATGGCTTTACCTTTATTTACATTCGGTCAAGAATTGGTGAGCGTCAATGATGCCAAACCAATTGAAGTTAAAGGTTTTAAAATGTATCCAAATCCCGCTTATGGTGACGAGGTTTATATTACTACCGAATCAAATGGTAATAAAGAGATAAAGATTTTTGATGTTTTTGGTGAAGCTGTGCTTCATGAACGCATCGCGACAAACACACTAAATATTTCAAAATTAGTGCCCGGAGTTTATGTATTACAAGTTACTGAAGACAAAAAAACCATGACCAGAAAGCTGGTCATCAAATAACTAGCCAAACTTTAAATAGTGAAGCCCTGGCCCAATGGTCGGGGCTTTTATTTTGGCTATTTTTGTATTCTATATGGGCTTTGAGATACAATCAATTTTTAATATTTCGACGAATGCCGAATTTGAATATGCTGCGCTTGAAGTTTTTAAACATCAATTGGAGCATAACTCCGTTTATAGTAAATTCTGTTCCCTTTTGGGAAAAACAGCCAAAAATGTTCAACACCCGTCCCAAATTCCATTTTTGCCCATATCCTTTTTTAAATCCAAAGAAGTTATTGTAAAAGGGGAATCTCCTGAAATTATTTTTACGAGTAGCGGAACGACCGGCGTTACAACAAGCAAACATTTTGTTGCAGATAGTACCCTTTATGAAAAAAGCTATTTAAATGCTTTTGATGCCTTTTATGGTGATATAAAAGACTATTGCATTCTGGCTTTATTACCTTCCTATTTAGAGCGTGAAGGTTCTTCCCTCATTTATATGGTCAACGACCTCATTCAAAAATCAAATCATTTAGAAAGTGGTTTTTATTTGAATGACCTAAATGCCCTACAAAAAAAGCTTAGGTTACTAGAAACCCGTAAAACCAAAACCATTCTTATAGGGGTTTCTTTTGCACTTTTAGATTTAGCGGAAAACGCTAAATTAACCCTAAACAATACCATAATCATGGAGACCGGGGGCATGAAAGGTAGACGTAAAGAAATGATTCGTTCAGAACTTCACGAGGTGTTGAAAAGAGGATTTGGTGTTTCTGAAATTCATTCAGAATACGGCATGACAGAACTGCTTTCGCAAGCTTATTCAAAAAGAAATGGAATCTTTAATTGCCCACCTTGGATGAAGGTTGTTACAAGAGATACGGAAGACCCTTTATCCAACCAAGAAAATGGAAAAACCGGCGGAGTAAATGTTATTGACCTAGCCAACTATAACTCTTGCTCTTTTATTGCCACCCAAGATTTGGGCAAAACTTATAAAGACGGTTCGTTTGAAATATTGGGGCGCTTTGATAATGCTGATGTACGTGGTTGTAATTTAATGGTGTTATAAAGGGTATACGCAATTCTTTTAAACCACGTTATGTATTTATTAAAAGAAATTTTAACCAACCTTTCTTATTATGAAAAGAATTTACCTCCTTTTCCTTTTTTGTGGCTTGGCCAATTATAGTATCGCTCAACAAATCCCAAAAGCTAAAGCAAGTCAATGGGTCTCCAACGTGGAAGTAAAACCTCATAATGACAAGAAAACAGACGGCGCATATAATTATTTGCTCATTGATTTTCAGGATAATATCCCGGAGGAAGAACAATTTGTACATTATGCTATCCAAGTACTGAACAGTGAGGGTATTCAAGAATTCTCAGATATTAGTGTTTCGTTTGATCCCGCTTTTCAAAACCTTACGTTTCATCAGATTCTAATAACTAGGAACAACAAGAAAATCAATAAATTAATAGATAGCGAAATCAATGTTTTTCAACGAGAATCAAACCTTGAGCGCTCATTATATGATGGTTCATTAACAGCTGTTGTTAATCTTTCTGATATTAGAAAAGGAGATATTATTGAATATGCCTATACCATTAAAGGCTTTAACCCTATTAACAAAGGAAATTATTCGGGAACACTTTACCTACAATATACGGCCCCAGTAAATACAATTCACCATCGTATAATTAGCAATGAAGATAGGCCTATCAATTATAAATTATTGGATGGTGCAAACGAGCCTCAAATTACAAGAAATGGCAAAACAGTTTCATATACTTGGGAAGTTGATGGAACAGACTATTTTCAATATGATGTTAATGTTCCGTACTGGCTTAATATTCAAAAAAGAATTTCTATTTCTACTTTCAAAGACTGGAAAGCTGTTGTTGACTTATCACTACCGTTATATACTAAAAACCTTCAAGCACTATCTACACCCAAAGAATTGGAACTTAAGGGCTTAAATAAAGAAGCTAAGATTTTAAAACTAATTCGGTTTGTTCAAGATGAAGTTCGTTATTTAGGTTTTGAATCAGGTATAGGGGCATATCAGCCCAATCCTCCAACAAAAGTCTTACAACAACGATATGGGGACTGTAAAGACAAATCGCTTCTTCTTGTTAACCTATTAAGAACTGAAAACGTTGAAGCTTTTCCAATTCTTGTCAATACTGAAATCAAAGATGAAATCTATAATTTATTACCAAGCCATAACCTGTTCAATCACTGCATTGTGCAATTCAATCATGAGGGGGAATCATACTTTATTGACCCAACAATCACAGGACAAGGTGGTGATTTGGAAAATATCACGTTTCCAAAATATAGTGCCGGACTTATTGTTAAGAAAAATAATACCTCGCTAACCTCAATTCGTGATAACCGGATCATTCCTAAATTATCAATTGAAGAAACCATTACATCCGACTCTATTGGTGGTAGTGCAATTTTCTTAATAAAAACAACTTATTCTGGTTCAAAAGCGGACGAGATGCGAGACTATTTCAAATCAAATTCTGAAGAAAGTATCACTAATGAATTTGTAAATTATTACAGTAGCCTATACCCTAGCATTCAATCTTTTGAACCTGTAAGGTTTAACGATAATTTTAGAGATGGAAAAAATGAAGTAGTCATTGAAGAGTACTACAACATCAACAAATTTTGGGGCTCCAATGAAGACAACGGTTTGTTTGAAGCGCAAACCGAACCTTTGGTGCTTGAATCAATGCTTGAATATCCAAACACGCCTGAGAGAACAACGAGCTACTACCTAGGTGAACCCTACGAATTTAAGCAGAAAACCACTATTGCTTTACCAGAGTCTTGGAACATACGTGCTAATAATTATAAAATTGACAAAGATGCCTTCTCCTACAATAAAACCATTAGAAATATTGGAAAGACCATCGAAATAATCCATGATTATAAGCTTAAGAAGAACAAGATACAACCGGAATATGTTGCGCCATTTTTGAAAAATCACGAAAAGATAAATAACCAAATTTCTTATCAAATCAGCCACCCTGGCGATAATGTAAAATCTACATCTTCATCGATAAATTGGTTATCAATTGTAATCGCAATGCTTACCGTAGGCTTAGGCATTTTCTTCTCAAAAAAAATTTATGAAGAATACAACCCTATAGCGCAGGCGAACTCAAGTTATAAGGAAAATTCATTGGGAGGCTGGCTAATTATACCCCTCATTGGTTTAATACTCACACCATTTATGTTAATTTTTCAAATAGCACAAAACGGCTATTTTGATTCTGGAATCTGGTCCGTATTTCATGAAAATGGTTATGAAAATGCTACTGCTTTAACAATATCCGTAGGGCTTGAATTAATTTATAATCTAGCGCTTCTGATTTTTACCATACTACTGCTGATTCTTTTCTTTAAAAAACGAACGAGCTTACCTAAATTGATTATTATCTTCTACGCATTAAATGTTTTTGTACCGATTGCAGAACTCTTACTCGTTCTTCCTTTATTCCCCAAAGAAATGGCAACTTTAGGAAGCGATCGTGAGACCTACAGCCAAATTGGAAGAAGTATTATCGGAGCTGCAATCTGGATACCCTATTTTATGATTTCAGAAAGGGTTAAAGATACTTTTCAAAACACTTATGAATCTTAGGATGTTGAAGTTAAGATTTGATAACCAACACAAAATAATTCTTCTTTCCCCTTTGTAAAAGCACGAATTGCTCATTGATTAAATCATTTTTAGTGATGATAAAGTCTTCTTTGACCTTCTCTTTATTCACTGAAATAGAATTTTGTTTGAGTTCTCTTCTTGCCTCACCATTAGAACCTAAAAATCCTGTTTTTGCAGCCAAGGCAGCAATCATATCAAGGCCTTCATTTAAATCATTGACAGCTACTTCCGCTTGTGGAACTCCATCAAAAACATCTAAAAATGTTTTAGCATCTAACTTTTTTAAATCTTCAGAAGTTGATTTACCAAAAAGGATAGTGCTTGCTTTGATCGCATTATCTAAATCTTCTTTAGAATGTACCATCGTAGTAATCTCTTCTGCCAAACGTTTTTGTAAAGCTCTTTGATGGGGAGCTTCTTTATGTGCTTCAACTAAAGAGTCTATTTCTTCTTTGGTTAAAAAAGTAAAGATTTTGATATATTTTTCCGCATCTTCATCAGAAGTATTCAACCAATACTGGTAAAAACGATATGGCGATGTTCTTTCTACATCTAGCCAAATATTACCACTTTCGGTTTTTCCAAATTTAGTACCATCTGCCTTTGTTATTAAAGGACAGGTCAAGGCATATCCTTTACCTCCACCGATTCTTCGAATCAACTCGGTACCTGTTGTAATATTTCCCCACTGGTCGCTACCTCCCATTTGCAGCGTGCAGTTGTGTTCTTTGTAAAGATGAAGAAAATCATACCCTTGCACCAATTGATAGGTGAACTCCGTAAAAGACATTCCTTCTTTTGCCTCAGATGACAATCTTTTTTTAACCGAATCTTTAGCCATCATATAATTGACGGTAATGTGTTTACCTACATCACGAATGAAGTCTAGAAAAGAAAAATCCTTCATCCAATCATAATTGTTTACCAACACCGCCGCATTATCAGCCTCACTATCAAAATCTAAAAAACGAGATAACTGTTCTTTTAATGCCTCTTGATTGTGTCTTAGCGTTTTTTCATCCAATAGATTACGTTCCGCAGATTTACCTGAGGGATCACCAATCATTCCCGTAGCACCACCAACCAATGCAAACGGTTTATGACCAGATAATTGAAAATGACGTAGCATCATTACCCCTACCAAATGACCTATATGCAACGAATCTGCCGTTGGGTCTATTCCCAAATAGGCTGCTTGCATCCCAGCCAGTAAATGTTCATCCGTACCCGGCATGGCATCGTGCAGCATTCCTCTCCACTTCAACTCTTCAACAAAATTCTTGGTCATTTTATTTCTTTACAATTGAATAGCAAATATAAAATCAAACTCTTATTGATTATATAAATCTTTGACCAAAATACCTTAATTTTAAATAAAAACGCTAAGGATGAAAAAGATTAAAAATATCCTTACAGGACTAGTTGGTCTTATAGTTTTTGCATGTTGTCCTGACGTAGAACCAGAAATAGTAAGCACTGAAATTGAAGTATTAGAACTTTTGAACTGTGAAGTTAATGAAGAATTCAAATCACTATCCAATAAAAGTGTAATAAGTTCAACTTCCTACGCAATTGCATTCCTCCCAAATTCGCCTAGTTTGAGCGCATTCGAACCGAGGGAAAGAAAGGCTTTTTTTCGCTCCCCTACTTGTAGCTCGCTTGTTGACCCATTATTTGTTTTTGAAGACAGTATAGTGGACTTGACGGTTATGGCTAGCGAAAATTTAAGTCAGACCTATATGGCTGGTGAAGATATTAATGCGCTTTTTGAATTTGCTGGGATTTTACCGACAAATGAATTTGGTGACGGTAGTATCAAAATTTTTACAGAAGATAGATTTACTAGGCTCAATAGTATAAGCCAAAGTAGCGCTATTGGAAGAGGTTATGATGGTGAAGCTCTAGGTTCATTTTTTGCCTTAAAGTTAAATTTCTTTCCAATCGAAACAATTACGACCACTTTTACCATTGACCTCATATTTGAATCTGGCCGTCGTTTAAGTGCCACCACTCCAGAAGTGACAATAATTCCTTAAAAAAGAAATTAAGATTGATAACTTAGCTAAATGATTTTAGTAACAGGAGGTACAGGTTTAGTTGGTTCGCATTTACTTTTAAAATTGGTACAATCAGGCCATAAACCCCGCGCCACATTTAGAACAAAAGATAAGCTAGCAGTCACAAAAAAGGTCTTCTTGTATTATGCTGAAAATCATGAAACCCTTTTTGAAACGATTGAATGGGTGGAATGCGATATTATCGATACCGTTGCCGTAGAACAGGTATTTGAAAATGTCACCCATGTTTATCACGCTGCAGCATTGATTTCTTTTGAACCTTCAGATTACAAAAATTTATTCAAAATAAATGTAGAGGGCACAGCGAATATTGTCAACCAATGTATCATCAGTAAAGTTCAAAAATTATGTTATGTAAGCTCCATTGCTGCTATTGGCGCCAGTATTGGAAATGAACCTATTAAAGAATCCAACGAATGGAATGATGCCTTAAGCTACGGTTATGCGCTATCAAAACATAAAGCTGAAATGGAAGTGTGGCGTGGTTCACAAGAAGGAGTTCCGGTTGTCATTGTGAATCCAGGGGTTATTTTGGGCCCTGGATTTTGGAAAACAGGAAGTGGCAGGTTTTTTTTAGCGGCCCATAAAGAACCAAATTATTACTTGCCCAGCGGTACCGGTATAGTGACCATTGGTGACGTAGTGACCGCAATGTTAAGGCTCATGACGCATTCAACTATTAAAAATGAGCGATTCATTTTGGTGAATCAAAATTGGAGCTATAAAAAGCTAGCAGAAACGATTGCAACAGGGCTACAGACCAACAAGCCTCAAAAAGAATTGAAACTTTGGATGCTTTCCATCTTATGGAAGTTGGATTGGTTGCGTTCAAAAATAACTGGATCTCGGCGAAAACTATCCAAAACTACCGTAAAGATTTTTCATCACACCGCAGTGTACGATAATTCAAAAATCCAATCACATTTGAATGATTTTCAGTTTGAAGATTTAGAAGAAAAGGTTTTGAAATATGCTGCTATGTTTTTGAAAGAACAGGCTCTTTAGTAGGCTTTATCTTATTCTTAAGGCTATCCTTAATATTTTTTGACTTGTTTCGTATGCTTTCATTTTTTTGCTTTCGCGCTTCGTCAAGTACTTTGATCTTCTCCTCTAAACGCTCTTGGATTGTTTTGTAAATAGCTTCATACTCTAAAGGTATTGAAGCATAATACAAATCACTTTCTACAAATTGCACACTATCGATTCCGTATTTATCAAAAAGATAGGGCATTGTTTCAACGGCATGCTTTTCCAAAGCTTCATGTTTATTAGACTTCGCTGCGTTCAGCAATTCCAAATCATAAAGCAAATCAATCATTTTATCTTTTGAAATAAGATTCTCTGGTGGCTCGATTACTTTTTCGGCACACGAAAGAAACACCAACAAAGGCAACAAGAAAAAAAAACCGCGCACCAATTTACCTATCAAAAGTGAGTCTTTTAGCATTTTTGTTTTTAGAGAATGTACCATTATCATAAGCAAGGTGGCCATTGACAAAGGTTCGTTTGATCTGCGAATTAAAAGTAACACCTTCAAAGGGCGACCAGCCACATTTATAAAAAATATTGTCTTTTTTAACTTGCCATTTAGCGTCTAGCGCTACCTCCACCAGATCAGCGTAATATCCTTCCCGTAAAAATCCTCTTTTCTCAATATCGAATAAAGTTGCCGGATTGTGGCACATTTTTTTGACCAAGTGTTCCAAAGAAATAACCCCTTCTTTATGTTTTTGGAACATCGCCGGTAAAGCATGCTGCACCAATGGCCCACCTGAAGGTGCTTTACCGTAGGTGTTCGCTTTTTCTTCTAAGGTATGGGGCGCATGATCCGTTGCAATAACATCAATACGGTCATCCAACAATGCCTTCCATAATTGTTCCCTATCCGTTTTTGTCTTTACCGCAGGATTCCATTTGATCAATGTTCCCTTTTCATCATAATCTTCATCTGAAAACCATAAATGATGGATACAGACCTCAGAAGTGATTTTTTTGTCCTTTAGCGGAATGTCATTTTGAAACAAATTGGTTTCTTTACCTGTAGAAAGGTGAAAAACATGTAGTCTAGCACCTGTTTTTTTTGCCAAGGCGACTGTTTTGGAAGAAGACAGAAAACAGGCTTCTTCACTTCTGATAATAGGGTGGTATTTAATAGGGATGTTTTCCCCAAATTCTTTTTGATATTTAGCGAAATTATTTCTGATGGTAGTTTCATCTTCGCAATGCGTTGAAATGACCAACTCGGTATTCAAAAATATCTGTTCTAAAATCTTTTCATCATCTACAAGCATATTACCTGTTGAAGACCCTAAAAACAATTTCACCCCAGAACAACTCTTTTTATCCAATTTCTTGAGCTCTTCAAGGTTATCATTGGTGCCACCAAATAAAAAAGAATAATTGGCATAGGATGAGGGTGCCGCCATGGCAAATTTTTCTTCGAGCTTTTCAATGGTAGTCGTCTGCGGATTGGTATTGGGCTGTTCCATAAAAGAGGTGATTCCGCCAGCAATGGCCGCCCTGCTCTCCGTCTCAATATTCCCTTTGTGCGTAAGGCCTGGCTCCCTAAAGTGCACCTGGTCGTCAATAATACCTGGCAACAATAAATTCCCTTTAAAATCAATCACTTCAGCTGTATTGGAAGAAATATCCGTATCCATCCTTTCAATGAAATCACCATGCAATAAAACATCCGTTTCAAACTGCTTCTCTTCGTTTACTGCCTTTGCATTCTTTATTAAAATTTTTTTCATTCTAAAATGAGCTTTTTTTAAATATACTCCGCAACTTCATCCCTATAACTCCAAAAATCGCCTCCCTTATTATGGAAGAGTTCATTTTGGACTTCCCGTTGATCCTATCCGTAAAAATAATGGAAACCTCTTCTATTTTGAATTTTTTTAAGTGGGCACGGTATTTCATTTCAATTTGAAAGGCGTAGCCTATAAACTTAACAGCGTCCAAATCAATGGTCTCTAAGACTTTTCTTTTGTAACAAACAAAGCCGGCGGTAGGATCATGAACCTGCATTCCTGTAATTAATTTTACATAAAATGAAGCACCATAGGATAGTAAAATTCTGGCTAAAGGCCAATTTACCACATTTACCCCCTTTTTATATCTAGATCCCACAGCAAGGTCTGCACCATTTAAACAGGCCCTATGTAACCGAAGCAAATCACTTGGTTTATGTGAAAAATCTGCATCCATTTCAAAGATATACTCATATCCTTTTTTTAGCGCCCATTTAAAACCATGAATATAGGCCGTTCCTAAACCAGATTTCTCTTGCCTAAC
This sequence comes from uncultured Flavobacteriaceae bacterium, assembly GCA_964353095.1. Taxonomy (GTDB): domain Bacteria; phylum Bacteroidota; class Bacteroidia; order Flavobacteriales; family Flavobacteriaceae; genus Croceitalea. The sequence goes on from CAYGUO010000002.1 coordinate 38,499, forward strand.
TTCAAGAAAAAGATTGTCAGGAAACTGTTCTTGAAGCTCCCGAACATTTTCAGCCGTACCGTCAGGTGAATTGTCATCCACAATCAAAACATCAAAATCTTTATTTAAATCAAAGACGGTTTTGATAATTGCTTCAATATTCTCAATTTCATTGAAAGTAGGTATAATGACCAATCTTTCTGCCACTAGCTATAGGTTTAGGTAGCAAAAATAAGGATTTTTAACCCCTTTAATGATGTAAAATTCATATCCAACTAGGATTACCATACCGTGCCATCATTATTTGTAACTTTGCCGACCGTAAGCCATACGTGCATGTTAAAGCAATTCACAAAGCCATTTTTACTTTTTTTAGGTGCCTTTTTAGTGCTCAATTTAGTACAAAGTGCCTATACCCAAATTATTTATGATGAGGCTTACTATTGGTATTATGCGCAGAATTTAAGTTGGGGATATTTTGACCATCCGCCAATGGTGGCCTTACTTGTTTGGATAAGCAGCTTATTTTTTGAGGGTGAGCTAGGGGTTCGTTTTATGAGTTGCCTTATGAGTGCGGGTACGATATCCATAATCTGGCTGTTAATTGAAAATCCGAAGAAAGAAAAATATGTTCCACATTTTTTCTTGCTCTTGTTTTCAATGGCACTATTTAATGCCTATGGCTTTTTAACCTTACCGGACACCCCACTACTTTTCTTTACCGCACTTTTTTTGCTGGTTTACAAAGCGTTTTTAAAAAATTCATCAGTCCTAACGGCACTGTCATTAGGCCTTGTCATGGCTTGCTTAATGTACAGTAAGTACCATGCCGTTTTAATAATCGTTTTCATTCTATTATCTAATTTAAAACTGCTAAAAAATGGGTATGCCTGGTTAGCAGTAGGTATCTCTTTGTGCTTATATGCACCCCATCTTATCTGGTTGTTTGAGAATGATTTTGTGTCCATCAAATACCATATTTCAGAGCGTCCCAACCAAGCCTATAGCTTTGACAGTTTTACCTTAGCTTATTTTCTTAACCTTATCGTTAATTTCGGGGTGCTTTTTCCATGGTTTTACCTAGCACTTTTCAAAACAAAACCCAAAGATGCTTTTACCAAGGCCCTTTTGTATTTAACCTACGGGGTTATCCTATTCTTTTTTCTTTCTAGTTTTCATCGAAGAACGCAAGCCCAATGGGTCATAGCCATTTGTATACCTATGGCGATTTTGACTTATAATTATATACTTCAAAATGAAAATTCTAGAAAATGGGTGTTCAAAATTTCCATTATAGGTCTTATCATTTTACTTTATGCGCGTGTATGGTTGGTATATCAGCCACTTTTACCTAAAGTATTTGAAACCCATGGCAACAAAGAATGGGTTAGCAAATTAAGTTCTTATGCGGGTGATACGCCAGTTGTTTTTGAAAACAGTTACAGGGAATCTTCGATGTACCATTTTTACTCTGGAAAACCTTCTTTTTCATTCAATAATATTTTTTATCGTCAAAATCAATATTCTATTGATAGCGCTGAATTTAGATTACAAAACAAAAGAATAGCCTACTTGTCCAAATATGTCAAATCTGGTGACTTTAGTTATTTAAATCCCGGTGGTGATGAGGTGTTTCTTAATTTTAAAGATGACTTTGAATCTTTCAGAAAACTACGTGTTTATATTGATGAGGATGAGGTTGACTTGAAGAAAAAGCAGGGTGTATTGAAAGTTTATAATCCTTATCAGCAAGATGTTCCGTTGGATAAGATTAAGATAAAGGTTGGCTTTTTAAATAATTACAAACAAGTAAAAGATATACAAGAATTACAATACCATATCACAGACAGTACCCTTAAAATTCTTAAGGCCAAAGACACTAGTTATTTTAACTATCGCTTGCCTGCATCCAAATTGACACAGCCCAGATACTTAAAGTTTTCTATTTCTGAAAACGGCTTGATATCAGGCCTGAACAGTTCAAGCATTAAAATAAAAGAATGAATCCAGTTTATAGAACCATACTCTCCCTTGACTGGATAACGATAGCGTTATTTATCAGTTTGATATTGTTGACGGTAAGCAAATACTTTTTTTCTTCCAGTTTTACTACGTTTTTCATTTTACCCTTTAATAACAAATACCTGAAAATTAATAAGAAAAAAGGCAAAATATTCAATGGGTTCCATGTGCTGCTCACTATCTTTCAGTTAATCAATCTATCACTATTCGGTTACCTTGCTTCTAATGTATTGAACGATCATCAAATTGATTTTTATCCTACCTTCTTTTGGGTTCTGCTTATTTGCTTACTCTGTTTCTTATGTGTAAAAATAGTGCTGCAATTAGGCAATGGTTATTTTTTTCAAAATCAACACACCATGACAGACTTGATTTTTGAAAAATTGACTTATTTTAATTATGGAGGACTAATAGCGTTTTTGGGCAATGTGTTGCTAGCCTATGCGATACCCCAATCTAAAATCATCGTTTATGCAACAATAATACTCTTATGCATCATTAATTGCATCGGATTTATTAATGTTTTGAGGAACCATCAAAAATTGATTATTTCAAACATTATGTATTTTATTTTGTACCTTTGCGCTCTCGAAATTTCACCCTTGGTGATTATAGTGGGCTATCTAAAAAGTTGATTTTTATGAAAGTAAAAACGATTTTGGTATCGCAACCAGAACCAAAAATGGACAATTCTCCATACTCTCGTCTTATAGAAAAGTCAAAGGTGAAAGTTGATTTTAGACCTTTTATTCACGTGGAAAGCGTAGAGGCCAAAAGTGTTAGGCAACAAAAAATTGATTTGAACGATTTCACTGCTATTATTCTTACGAGCCGTAATGCGGTGGATCATTTTTTTAGGATTGCAGAAGAAATGCGCTTTAAAGTACCTGACTCCATGAAATACTTTTGTCAATCTGAAGCCGTTGCATACTATCTTCAAAAATACGTAGTCTACCGCAAGCGAAAAATTTATGTTGGAAAACGTCTTTTTAATGACTTGTTGCCAATGTTCAAAAAGTATAAAGACGAAAAATTTCTTTTACCCTCATCCGACAGTTTAAAGCCTCAGGTGCCTGAAGTATTGGATGATTTAAAATTAAACTGGAAACGCGGTATTTTTTACAAAACCGTTATTAGCGACCTTTCTGATTTAAAAGAGGTCTACTATGATGTATTGGTCTTTTTCAGCCCATCAGGAATTGAATCATTACTTAAGAATTTTCCTGATTTTGAACAAAAAGACACCCGAATAGCTGTTTTTGGAAACAGCACTGTAACCGCTGCCGCAGATGCCGGACTTAGAATTGACATCAAGGCTCCAACACCTGAGACCCCATCTATGACCATGGCACTTCAAAAATATATTACGGATGTAAACAAATAGGTTTGTTTGCAAGGATACCAAGCAAAAATTTGAGGCTGTCAAAAAATATTTTGACAGCCTCTTTTAGTTTAATGCGCGTACCGTTGTGGACCACCACGTCGTATTTCTTCACTGGCGTCCTCCTCAAACTTTTTAAAATTTTCCCTAAAAGCGTTTGAAAGCTTAAACGCCGTTTTATAATACGCTTCGTCATCATTCCAAGTTGTTCTCGGACTCAATACCTCAGTTGGTACACCAGGGCATTCTCTTGGTTGTGCTACCCCAAACACCGAATGAATATGGTATTTGTCGTAACTATAAAGGCCAAGCTCTCCATTTAATGCTGCTGTGATCATTGCTCTGGTGTACTTCAATTTCATTCGGGTACCAACACCATAAGGGCCACCGGTCCAACCTGTATTGACCAACCAAACATCTACCCCAGATTCAATCATTTTTTTACTTAGCATTTCGCCATATTTAGCCGGGTGCAGTGGCATAAAAGGGGCCCCAAAACATGCTGAAAATGAAGGTTGTGGCTCTACCACACCCGCTTCTGTTCCCGCAACCTTAGCGGTATATCCTGACATGAAATGGTAGGCCGCCTGCGCTGGTGTCAATTTTGAAATGGGAGGCAACACCCCAAAAGCATCAGCAGTTAAAAAGAAAACATTTTTGACATTTTTACCTATGGATGGCTCTTGAATATTATCAATATGGTTTATAGGATAACTCACTCGGGTATTTTGGGTAATGGAAGTGTCTTCAAAGTCAATTACCCCATTATCATTCATGATAACGTTTTCTAAAATGGCTCCTTTCTTTATGGCACCATAAATTTCTGGCTCATTATCTTTTGAAAGGTTAATCACTTTAGCATAACAGCCTCCCTCAAAATTAAAAACCGTATTCTTTGCAGTCCAACCATGTTCATCATCACCAATCAATTTACGATGAGGGTCGGTTGAAAGTGTTGTTTTTCCAGTACCAGATAATCCAAAGAAAATAGCAGTATCCCCATCCCTACCAACATTGGCAGAACAATGCATTGGCAGCGTGTTCTTATCTACAGGAAGAATAAAATTGAGTGCAGAAAAAATGCCTTTTTTAATTTCCCCAGTATATCCTGTTCCACCAATCAGGGCAATTTTCTTTGAAAAATTCAGGATAGCAAAATTATGTTGTCTTGTTCCGTCAATTTTAGGATCCGCCATAAACCCTGGAGCGTTGATTACCGTCCATTCTGGATCAAAAGCTTCTAATTCACTTTCTGTTGGTCTTAAAAACATATTGTAAGCAAACATGTTTGACCAAGGATATTCATTGATTACGCGAATGTTTAATCGGTAGTCATCTTCCGCACAGGCATAGGCATCGCGAACAAAGAGTTCTTTGTCATTTAAATATGTAATTACCTTATCGTGCAAAGCATCAAACTTATCGCTATCAAAAGCAATATTAATATTGCCCCACCAAACCTTATCTTCCGTTATCTTGTCTTTTACAATAAACCGATCCATGGGCGAGCGCCCAGTAAATTCGCCTGTATTAACTGCCAACGCTCCAAGTGATGAGGGCACTCCCATTCCTTTTGAAATGGTTAAGTCATGAAGCTGGTCTGAACTTAATTGGTAATGAATATTGGAATGTGTTATTCCATTTTCGTTTAACGAAATCGTTTTCGTTGTTTGGGCATTGGTTGCCATAAACTTGATTTTTTTTAATTGGCACAAAGCTAAAAAATATTAGTCGACCACCTTTAAAAAATTGTTGTATTATCTTATTTTTTAGATAAAACGGAATAAATCAACATGCCCCAACCTGCTATTAACAAGGTTCCGCCAATTGGTGTTATAAAACCAATCTTCTTTAAATCAAAAGCGGTTAAACTGTTTGTGGCCAAGGCATAAATAGAACCTGAAAACAATAGCACACCACCTAAAACAATATAAAATATGGTCATTTTTGTACTATTGGCAATGTTAGGAAGCATACTCAAACACATCAAAAATAAGGCATGATACATTTGGTACTTTACTCCGGTTTCAAAAGTATTTATTTCTTCAGGTCCTATTACTCGCTTTAAACCGTGGGCACCAAAGGCACCAAGCACTACAGCTAAAAGACCTAATACCAACCCAGTTGCTAAAATTGTTTTGTTCATAACTCAAGCGCCTTAATTCTTTAAAAATATAACAATTTGATACCTTAGTATCCGTTATTTACAAAGGTAACTTAATCTTATGTCGCGAAAAATTTTAGTGGTCGGAGCGGGTAAATCAACCTCCTATCTTATCGATTATTTCTTAGATAAATCCATAACTGAGGACCTTAAGGTTACAATTGGCGATCTATATCCCGAAAATATTGAAGAGCATGTTCGCAAGCACCCCAATTGCGAAACCATCAAATTAGATATTTTTGATGAGGAAGCAAGAAAAGCTCAAGTGGCCAAAGCAGCTATTGTGGTTTCGATGCTTCCCGCTAGATTTCATATCAATGTGGCAAAAGATTGTATTGCCTTTAAAAAACATCTGGTTACTGCATCTTACGTGAGTGATGAAATCAAGGCACTTGATGTTGAAGCCAAAGCCAATGGCCTTGTCTTTATGAACGAAATTGGCCTTGACCCTGGGCTTGACCACATGAGCGCCATGGAAGTGATTGACCGCATTCGTGAAC
>CAYGUO010000003.1:0-42771 GCA_964353095.1 uncultured Flavobacteriaceae bacterium
AAGGTACTAATTGGTAACAGAAAGTATTGAACTGTTACAAATAGAGTTAGAATGGTAGTACGGTTGATTAAAAAGTGCCGGTAAACCACTAGCGGTATTTAAGAAACCAAATCCAATGACAGATTTGCTAGATATCATCATCGATGACAATTCAACGGCACAGATACAGACTTTTAACGACTGCGATTACGATGTCGATTTCAAGTTGATCAATGGTGGCCGTATATGGCCTAGTGTGGTGCTGACCTTTATCGAACCAACCCTTGGGGATACCAATGAAGCGAGCGTTGAGCGATGGATTTTTTTCATCGAGTACGAACTGTGCGAATAATTCCTGTCATATTGAAAGTTTCTTAAAATGAAGACTATTTGAAAAGTGTAAGTGAAGTCACTTAATATTTTCCACAAAAGTAATATCTTGTATCAAGAAAAAAATGTTGGAAATGAATAGGGTATCTCTTTTTCTACTGATCTTGACATCCTCTCTCACGTGTTTTGCGCAGAAACTCCAAGTATCAGAAAACAACAGGTTTCTGGTTACAGAAAATAACGAACCTTTCTTCTGGATGGCTGACACCGCGTGGGAACTTTTCCACAGGTGTTCTCGCGAAGAAGTGGATATGTACCTCGACAAAAGAAAATCACAAGGCTTCAATGTAATTCAGGCCGTAGCCTTGTCCGAACTCGACGGACTTAATAAACCGAATCGCTACGGGGAAACTCCCCTTATCGATAATGACCCTTCAAGACCAAATCCCGATTATTTCGAACATGTGGATTATGTCATAGACAAGGCGGAAAGTATGGGGATGTACATCGCCCTCTTGCCCACATGGGGCGATAAAGTCTTCAAGAATAGTTGGGGAACCGGTCCGGAAGTGTTCACAACACAAAATTCAAGGGTTTTTGGAGAATGGATCGGCAACCGTTATAAGGATAAAAAGAGTATTATTTGGGTAATAGGAGGTGATAGGAACCCTAGGGTCGGAACCGATGATGTTGCCATTTGGAACGAGATGGCGGAGGGCATTGCCAAAGCGGCAGGTGGATATGAAAGTACCTTGATGACCTTTCATCCGCAACCTGACAAAGCGGGCGGATCTTCCCAGTGGTTTCATAATGAGCCTTGGCTCGATTTCAATATGCACCAGACCGGGCATTGCGCCAATCAGCCCACCTACCAACTCATACAAGATGATTATGAACTCTCGAACGTTAAGCCTGTGTTGGATGGCGAACCTTTATACGAAGACCACCCGAATTGTTTTAACGCCAAAGAATTGGGTTACAGCGTTGCTGATGATATTAGAAGAATCATGTATTGGAACGTCTTTGCGGGAGGCTTTGGGCAAACATACGGGTGTCATGATGTTTGGCAAATGTACACCTTGGACAAAGAAGGTATCAACGGGCCTCTGCGACCATGGCAGCAAGCCTTGGACCTTCCCATGGCCAATCAGGTAAAACACCTTAAAAACCTATTTTTATCTCGTCCATTTCTAAATCGGATTCCTGACCAAACAATGGTAGTGGATAAACAGGAAGATAATGAACATTACGTAATTGCGACTAGGGATACCGAGGGTACCTATGCCATGTTCTATTTTCCAACGGGTCAAGAACGGAGATTGTCCCTATCCAATTTAAAGACTGAAACCCTCACGGTTTGGTGGTACGATCCACGCACCGGAAATTCGTTTGAAGGGAACCCGATACAAACGGGCAAGGAGGTTTCCATTCAACCTCCCACCTCAGGAAAAGGGAATGACTGGGTCTTGGTATTAGATTCAGTAGATATTCAAAGACTTCCACCGGGTAAAATGAAGGGCCGATAGCCGAAAACCTCTAGACATTTTGTAATATTTCCATTCTATTACAAACTGATTAATTTCACAGTATTTTAGGCTATCCCCCTACATAGTATTACATTGTAGTTTCAATAAAGAAATAGAAAAATGAAAACAATAGCCATCATACTTTTCGTATGTTTTAGTACCATTTTATCAGCGCAAAATGATGAATGGAATATTGAAGTCCAAGATAATTCCGATTATACGGGCATTGCCATCTCAAATGGAAGGATAGGAATGCTGTCCTCGGCAAAACCCTTGGAAATCCAGCATATCGTTCTGAACAATGTTTACGATGTGGACCCTGACCTTAAGGTAAGCCAGATTCTACATGGAATGAACTTCGGAAATCTGGACATGTACATTGATGGCGAGAAAATAACGGAAAATAATATCAGCAACTGGAAGCAGACCATGAACATGAAGGAGGCCTCCCTTACCACCTCATTCGATTTTAAGGATAAGGCCAGTATTTCATGTACGGTCTACGCGTTGCGCAATGTGCAATATGCCGGCTATATCGATGTTAATGTGGAAGCCAAGAATGCCGTGGATTTAAAGGTCGCAGGGAAAATCGTTACACCCAAGGAATATCAAAAACCGACAAATACCTATCAAGTTCTTAAAGATGTAGAAACTACGATGCCTATTTTACAATCAAAAGCGATGAGCCCTTTCGGCAAACATCTGGTGAGTACATCAGGAACGTTTGTTTGGCACGCCATCAACTCATCGAGAGAGCACCAAAGGCCAGCATTGACGCACACGATAATCAACGACTACGAAAACACCCTTTCCTTTGAAAAAAAAATAGCTAAAAATGAGGTGTTCGAATTTGCTTGGACCGGGGCGCAATGCACGAGCAAGGATTTTTCGGACCCCAAGTCGGAATCGGAACGCATGATTATTTTCAACTTACTCAATAGCAGGGAAGTACTACTAACGCAACATAAAAAATTATGGGCGGAACTATGGGAGGGCGATATCGAAATCGAAGGCGATCTCACTTCTCAGCAAGACGTACGGTTGGCGCTGTACCATTTGTATGCCTTTGGTCGCGGAGATTCCGATTTGAGTATCGCCCCAATGGGACTTTCGCTGCAAACCCCTTACAACGGACATATCTTTTGGGATACCGAACTCTGGATGTTTCCCCCGCTATTGCTGTTTAATCAAGATATCGCCCGTTCGTTGGTCAACTATCGCTCGGATAGACTGGAACAGGCGCAACAACGCGCCGTAAATTATGGCTATGACGGTGCCATGTTCCCTTGGGAAAGCGACGATACCGGGGAAGAAGCCACACCTCCATTTGCGTTAACCGGGCCTTTTGAACATCATATTACAGCTGATATTGCGATAGCTTTTTGGAACTACTATCGCGTAACCAAAGATAAAAGGTGGTTGGAAGAAAAGGGATACGCTGTCATGAAGGAAATCGCGGACTTCTGGGTCAGTCGTACTACGGAAAATACAGATGGGAGCTACTCCATTAACAATGTGGTCGGTGCGAATGAGTTTGCTCCCAACGTTAACGATAACGCCTTTACGAACGGGGCGGCAATAACCGCGCTCAACTATGCGGTCAAAGCCTCCGAAGCATTGGGGCTAGAACCCAATACGAAGTGGCGGGAAGTAGCCGATAAAATCAAGATACTTCAATTTGAGGATGGCGTTACCAAAGAACATAGTTCCTATGATGGCGAGATTATAAAGCAAGCAGACGTAAATCTCTTATCCTATCCGCTCGCTATTGTAAACGATGAAAAGGGCATTTTGAAAGACTTGGAATACTATGAACCCAAACTTTCCAAAGAGGGTCCGGCCATGGGGAAGTCTATTTTTGCGGTATTGTACGCCAGACAAGGCGATGTGGACAATGCGTATCGGTTGTTCAAGGAAAGTTATGTGCCGAACCAACAGGCGCCCTTTGGTGCGCTGTCTGAAGTGGCGACCAGCAATTTCTCGTATTTTGCCACGGGTGCGGGCGGTATGTTACAGACCGTACTTTTCGGATTTGCGGGTCTCGATTTTTCGGATGAGGGCATCGTTCAAAAGAATCCGATACTTCCGAAGGAATGGAAATCGTTGACCGTCAAAGGCGTTGGGCCAGAAAAGAAAACGTACCGCGTGGACTAAGCTCTTCTCGTCATATGTTGTTGTTGATTTTAAGAAATTGGATTTAAAAATTTCTTAACATGAGATGACGGCATAAATCTTTATTTTAGGTATCTATGAAATAAACTAGAATCGAGATGCCAGATAAAGACCAACGTTTCCCAAAATTGCCCATCGATAAATGGGAGCCTAGCAAAGAAACGTTCCATAGATACATACAGATTGTTGGCAAGATACGATTGGCACTCATGCCAAGAAAAAACCATTGGTGGTACATCACGTTGTATGTCAATAGCCGAGGTATAACCACAGATTCAATTCCCTTCGAGAAATTTGTTTTTGATATACAGTTCGACCTTATAGAACATCGGCTGATCATTCGTACCAGTCTTGGCGAAAGCCGATGGTTCGCACTCAAGGATGGGCTCTCGGTAGCGGATTTCTATTCTAAACTGACCGATAATCTTTGCGATCTGGGTATTGTGGTAGACATCTTGGCGGAACCTTATGATCTATCCGATACCGTTCCTTTTTCGGAATGCACACATCATCACAGCTATGATGCGGATTACGTACATCGCTTTTGGAAAATATTGTTACAAGTAGATCGTGTTTTCAAGGAGTTTAGCGGTCGATCGTACAGCAAGACCTGTCCCGTACACCTGTATTGGCACCATATGGATTTGGCCGTTACCCGTTTTTCGGGAAAACGTGGTCCTGAGATGCCGGATGCAAAGGCTGCGGACAGGGATGCCTATTCGCACGAGGTCATCAGTTTTGGATTTTGGGCCGGGGACGCCGATGTGCGTTTTCCCGCATTTTACGCTTATACCTATCCGTCACCGGAGGGTCTGGAGCAAGAGCCTTTATCACCCGATGCTGCCGAATGGATAGATTCCAATGGAAGCCCCATGGCCTTTTTATCTTATGATATACTCCGCGAATCGGAAAATCCCGAAGGGGCTTTGATGGAATTTTTGGAAAGCGCTTACCAAGCTGGTGCCAAAAAAGCCGGATGGGACATCGACGAATTGACCGTAAAAGCGCTATAGGCCAGATAAACTTTCCAATACAACAACTACGATGGAATATGAACTTATCGACAATACGGCGGCCAAACAGTATGAACTAGTAGTGGACGGTAAAAGACCTCGAATAGAATATATTGCCGTAAAGGACAAAATCTATCTGACCCATACCGAAGTGCCGAAAGAATTGGAAGGCAAGGGCATTGCCTCAAAGATGGTATTGATGGTTCTCGAGGATATCAAATCGAAAAATCTTACCCTTATTCCGATGCGCCCCTTTGTCGCTATGTATATCAAGCGTCATCCCGAATGGAGGGAACTGGTTCTAAAAGGAATCAATATCGCGTGAAATTAAAAAATAGAAACATCGTAAACATATGAAAAAGACTTTATATAAAGCCGATACAAGGGGGCATGCCAATCATGGATGGTTGAACAGTTACCACTCCTTCAGTTTTGCAAGCTATTACGACCCGAAGAGAATGGGCTTCGGAGTACTTCGTGTTCTGAACGATGATGAAGTATCGGCAGGGATGGGTTTCAATACGCACGGGCATAGTAATATGGAAATCATTTCAATACCGCTGGAAGGTGATCTGGAGCATAAAGATGATATGGGAAATACCACGGTCATCCGCAATGGGGATATTCAGGTGATGAGCGCCGGTACGGGTGTCAGGCACAGTGAATACAACCATAGTAAGGATACCAAGGTTAAATTCCTTCAAATTTGGGTAGTGCCGAAAAAACTGAATGTTGAACCTCGATACGACCAGATAACGCTTAACGAAGATGATTTAAAGAATCAACTGTACCAAATAGTGTCGCCAAATAATAACGATGATGGCGTTTGGATCCATCAGGACGGTTGGTTCCATTTGGGCAGTTTCGATACCCCTATGGATATTGACTATAAATTAAAAAATAGTTCTAACGGAGTCTATGCCTTTTTATTGGAAGGTAGCTGTTCGGTGGATGGCGAAGAATTGGCGAAAAGAGATGCTATTTCGATAGAGAAGACAGAAGTTCTCAATTTTAAAATGGACATGGGTTCGAAGCTTTTATTAATGGAAGTACCTTTGGCCAATTAAATGAACTTAAATTTTCGTAACGGATTTAGGTAGGGTACCATAAAATAAATGTTTCTTGCGACAACTCTATCCTGTAATGGGCATGCAATTAATTCCACATTAGTCTAAACTTCAAGAATTCGTTCTCACTTGCCGTTTTTCGACTAATTAATTTGTTGTTTCATAGGGCTTTTGTGATTAATATAATCGTTGAATTAAATTGCATATTTTTATTGTTCGCATATTGGATATAATGATCAATGATAATATAGGATCTATTGATAGGGACAATTTAAAACAACGTTTGAGAATTAAGATGAACAAGACATTTAGAATTTTAAAAAAGGTAATTTTATATACTTTCTCTATCCTTTTACTTCTTTCAGTTGCAGGTTACGTTTACCTTTATGTGCTCCCGAAAGGACCTGAAATCACAGAAATTAATAAAATTGATTTCGGAATAGACTCTTTTGTTATCTACGCATATAAAAATAGTGAGAGAAAATCTATTAAAGTATGGACTTACAAACCTGAAAGTTGGAATGACAAAGACAAAATAGTTTTCGTTATGCACGGCGGTGGACGAAACGCAGATGACTATCTCAACGCTTGGGTTGAATTAGCCGACAGAAATAATCTCCTAATAGTGGCACCTGAATTCGAGAATAAGTTCTCAAAATATACAACGAACGACTATCAAGAGGGAAATCTATCTACCTTTTTTGGAACTAAAAACCCAAGAAGCGAATGGGCATACACGGTGGTTGAAAACATATTTGAACATATTAAATCGGTCAATAACATTTCAAACCAACAATACGATATTTTCGGACATTCCGCTGGTGGACAATTTGTACATAGAATGGTAATGCTAATGCCCGAATCCAGAATAGGGACAGCTATCGCTGCCAATTCTGGATTTTATAGTCTACCAAACGAGAAACTTGAATACCCGTATGGTATTCAAAATACAGGAATAGATTTACAAAAATCCTACAATAAAAGATTGGTTATTCTATTGGGAGAATTAGATAATGACCCAAGCTTAGGAACCTTCAGAACAACTGGTTTGGCAATGGAACAAGGAGCGCATAGGTTGGAACGTGGAACAACTTTCTTTAATGCAAATAAGGAATTGAAGAACAAGAACAATTGGACATTTAACTGGCAAATGGACACTATAAAAAATGTAGGTCACGACTATATAAAAATGTCTGAAAATGCAATCGAATGGATAAAAAACTGACCCTAATAACATCGTATCGTATCCGATGAAAAGCCTTAGTCCAATTCTCTAAAATTGGCTTTTCCGGAAGTTTTATAAAATGAACGTTTTTTAGAACACGTTTCAATACAAATAGAAACTGATACCTTTCTGTTTCGGTTTAAAAATATCACTCCTGCTCTTGAAGCATTTTTATTTGGTCCCTTAGTTTTGCAGCTTCCATGAAATTTAACTCTTTAGCGGCCTTTTCCATAGCCTTCCTTTTTTGGAGAATCATTTTTGCTTTTTGATCTGGTGTTAAGTATTCCAAATCTGGTTCGGCCGCTCGCAGTTCTTCTTTTTGAAAGTGATAGGTAGAAACTGAATTTTTCGCCAATGCACTGTCCAAACTTTTGTTAAGGGCTTTGGGTACCACGTTGTGCTTCGTATTATAGGCTATTTGTTTCTCTCTTCTATAGTTGGTTTCATCAATGGTTTTTTGCATGCTAGCGGTTATTTTATCAGCATACATCAGTGCTTTTCCATTTAAATGCCGCGCAGCCCTACCTACTGTTTGTGTTAAAGAACGGTTACTGCGCAGAAATCCCTCTTTATCAGCATCTAAAATGGCAACCAAAGAAACCTCAGGTAAATCAAGTCCTTCGCGCAATAGGTTTACGCCTATCAAAACATCAAAAATACCTTTTCGTAGATCTTGCATAATTTCTACCCTTTCTAAGGTGTCCACATCACTATGAATATAACGGCAGCGAATGTCGATTCTAGAAAGGTATTTCGTTAGTTCCTCTGCCATACGTTTGGTAAGCGTCGTTACCAAGGTTCTTTCATCAAGCGCTACCCGTTGTTGAATTTCTTCAATCAAATCATCAATTTGATTTAGGCTTGGCCGTACTTCAATTACAGGATCCAACAAACCGGTAGGCCTAATCAGTTGTTCTACATAAACACCTTCACTCAATTGCAATTCATAATCGGCAGGAGTCGCACTTACGTATATGGTCTGATTCTGTAAGGCCTCAAATTCTTCAAATTTTAAAGGTCGATTGTCCATTGCTGCTGGCAATCGAAACCCGTACTCTACCAAATTTTCCTTTCGTGAACGGTCACCTCCATACATGGCATGTACCTGCGAAATCGTGACATGACTTTCGTCAATAATGGTTAAATAGTCATCCGGAAAATAGTCTAATAAGCAAAACGGTCTCGTACCCGGAGCTCTCCCATCCAAGTATCTGGAATAGTTTTCAATACCAGAACAATAGCCCAATTCGCGAATCATTTCTAAATCAAAATTAGTTCGTTCTTCTAAGCGTTTTGCTTCTAAGGGCCGGGCGATATCTTTAAAGTAGTTCACTTGCTTGGTCAAATCATCTTGAATGGCATGTATGGCGTTTTGCAAAACATCAGGCGAGGTGACAAACATATTTGCGGGATAGATATTTAGATTTTCATAGATTTCTATGACTTTGTTGTTGAAGGGATCTAAAGCTTCTATTTCTTCAATTTCATCACCAAAGAAATGGATTCTGAAGGCATGGTCGGCATACCCTGGAAACACATCTACAACATCTCCCTTAACCCTGAAATTCCCATTTCTAAAATCTGCTGTAGTTCTAGAATAAAGACTTTGCACCAATTGATGTAAAAATTTGGTTCTAGAGATTACCTGGTCTTTATGTATGGTAATCACGTTTTTCTGAAACTCAACTGGGTTGCCAATACCGTACAAACAAGATACCGAAGCAACAACTAAAACATCTCTGCGCCCAGATAGAAGTGACGATGTAGTGCTTAAGCGGAGTTTTTCAATGTCTTCGTTTATGGATAAATCTTTTTCAATGTATGTTCCGCTGGTAGGGATATATGCCTCCGGTTGATAATAATCATAATAGGATACGAAATATTCAACGGCATTTTCTGGAAAGAACTGTTTAAATTCTGAATATAACTGGGCTGCCAAGGTTTTGTTGTGGGCCAAAACCAACGTTGGCTTTTGCACTTCAGCAACCACATTGGCCACGGTGAAGGTTTTACCCGACCCTGTAACCCCTAATAGGGTTTGAAATCGCTCTCCAGCGTTTATTCCTGTAGCTAATTTTTTAATAGCTTGAGGCTGATCTCCGGTAGGTTCAAATTCTGATACAACCTTAAATTTCATATCGTATTGGTAAGCTACAAAAATACTAAAGCATGGGCTTAAATTATGAAAGTAAGTTGTGCAATCACCTTTTAAGGGTGAAAAAACCCTGTACTTCCCTAGTCATATCATCTACAGCTCTAAACCAGTACCCACCAGCAGGTAAAGGTCGGCCATTGTAGGTGCCATCCCAACCTAGGGAATTCTGACTTATTTCAGCAAGGAGTTTACCATAACGGTCAAAAATTTGTATGCTCTGTAGTTGAATAGGGGCTCCTTGTGCCGGTTGGATAAACTGCCAATATTCGTTGATGGTATCTCCGTTGGGACTAAAAAACTTTGGAAATCCTTCAACAGTCAAATCTTGGACAAAACTCTCTTCTGCAATTCCACAACCATTTTTATCTCGCACATACAAGGTATGACTGCCAGGGGCCACGCCAGAAAAAATATTACTGTCTTGATAAGGGCCGTTACTATCATCAATGGCATATTCGTAATCTCCAATACCAGAAGCTTGTACCTCAATTCGAAGCCCCAAAGCGGTTTCTGTAACTGCTAAATTATCAATTGTTGCAATTGAAGAAGTACGTACTTCAAAATCCAATATTGTTGGACATTCAATAACATCACCAGGTTGCGATATGATGTTATAGGCTTCAAGATAAAACTGACCGTTTTCAGAGATAATGATTTCGGTTTCTTCGGAAAGTAGTGATTCATTGCCAAACTGATCTACACTAAACCAACGATACCCATCGGCACCAACAGGCGCTTCCAAGCTTAATGGGTCTGCATTTTCGCAAAAAGAAAAAATATTTGGGAACGTAATATCAGGACTTAAAGTTACTAACTCCCCTGTTGAAGGGTCTAGAAATGGCCCACAGCCCAAAAGGGTTGAAAACGATTCTTGACCACAACCAATGGCATCCCCTGCGGCATTAAAAGGTATAATGGTGATAAAAAATGTTCTATTAGGATCAAAATCCAAAACAAATGTACTGTTGGTATTGAATATGGCACCATCAAGTACATCACGTGTAGTAGGGCTAGATCCAATGGTTACGCGATAGCCAGTTGCCCCTGCGACCGGATTCCATTCTATAAATGGCGTCAATGGAACGTTAAGGGCACCGTTTGTAGGAGTTATTAAAGAAGTGCAAGTGGGTAGTGGAGCTAAGGCACCTGTAGTAAAACTAAATTCAGTACAGTTGGCTGCCGGGCCATTCTCATTTCTAGGGATGATTTGAACATAAATCGTATCATTCTCGGGGAATTCTCCCGGTGGATCAAAACTTAAAGTAGGTACGTTTATGGTGGAAATGTCTCCTAAACCAGGTGCTGTACCAATGATAATATCATAACTGGTTGCTGTGGGTGCATAATCCCAAATTAGATTGGTGAAAACACTAACATTTGTTGCTCCGTCTACCGGCGTTCGTATTTGTGTGCAGTCCGGAACTGTCGTTACATCTTCTGTAAAAAAAGATTGGCTGTCACAAACAATGTCCATTCCCCCTTGAAAAAGAAAATCGAGAACAATCGTGACAAAAATCTCTGAATTATCTGGGAGACCCAACGGTGGGGTGTACGAAGTTGCACTGCCTACTGAGGCTTGGCCTAAATCTGCCAATCCTGGTGCTGTACCAAGAAGTATACGATAGCCTGGAATACCAGGTACTGCTTCCCAGGTAATTGTCGTATTTACAGCAATATTAGTATCACCGGCTTCTGGAATGAGCAAATCAGGGCAATCTTGGGCGGTACCAAAGGCTACGGCAAACAAAGTAAGTATGAGGAGCAATTTTCTTTTCATACAGCATCTTTCAACACTGTAATATACTATAAATCACGCTTTTTTAATAATGCGTAAGATAAATAGATGAAAATAGCAGTCCAAGCGAGTACAATGACTATTTCATACCAATGCACGTGGTAATTCAAGTTAATTTGTTCACCCACTTGGTCCGCTACAGTTTGTACGGCCTCTAGTCGGGTGATAGGCTCTTTTATTAAATTGAACATAGATTGTAAAGGGAAGAATCCCATAATCGTTTCCGTGGTATCCCCATCAAATAATTTCCATCTGATTAGGCCTCTAATAATCCCTTCTAGTACCTGCCAAATAAACAAGAAACCCAGTGCAAAAGCGGAGCGTTTAACAAGAATACCTAAAAACAAACAAAATGAAAAGAAGCCTATAAGCTTGATAAAGAAGGCAAATACAAATTCTAAATCTGAGAATATGATGGAGAATTCATTGTAATCTGA
Source organism: uncultured Flavobacteriaceae bacterium (assembly GCA_964353095.1). Taxonomy (GTDB): domain Bacteria; phylum Bacteroidota; class Bacteroidia; order Flavobacteriales; family Flavobacteriaceae; genus Croceitalea. The sequence continues at coordinate 11,700 of CAYGUO010000003.1, forward strand.
ATACGCCAAGCCTAAAATCAATGAAACAACAAAGACAAAAACCGTTGATACCAAAGAAAATGAGATAACGGTAAGAAACTTTGATAAGATGAACTCCTTTTTAGATAGCCCGTCAATCAAGTTTTGTTTGATGGTCTTATTGCTGTATTCATTGGCCATCATTGAGACGATAACAATGGCTAAGAATAATTTAAAGAAAGCGGTAACGAAGGTGTTAAAATGCCAGATATAGGGAAAATTAAAAATCCCTATTTCGGCCAAATGAAATTTTACCGGCCCAATATCAAATTTAATTGCCGCAACTAAGGCAATTGAGGTCAATAGCACAAAGTAGGAGGTGATAAGTACTTTACTGGCCCTATTGTTCCAAAGTTTTATAAATTCTATCTGTAATAAACGTAACATGCGTTTTTTGATTAGTTTTTCTTGGTTAATTCTAAAAATTGTTCCTCTAAACTCTCTCTGCGTTTGACCAAATGGGAAAGTACAATACCCTTTTCAAATAAGAACTTATTGAGATTTTCAGCATCCATTTCTTCTTTTAAATAAGCAGTGAGCATGCCATTAGCTGCTTCAATCTTACTAAAATTAGCACTCTCTTGAAGAAGTGTTTTTAGTTTATCCATTTCTTTGGTGCGCAATTCAAAAAAGCCGTGACTGGCCAACATACTGTCAACAGGTCCCGCGTAGAGTTTTTCTCCTTTTCTTAGAATAATGACATGTGAACATACTTTTTCAACTTCATCCAATAGGTGGGAGGCTAAAAGAATGGTGGTTCCCAAGCCTGCAATTTTTTTGATGATTTCCCGTATTTGATGAATTCCCTGAGGATCAAGACCGTTTGTAGGTTCATCTAAAATCAATATTTCTGGGTCGTTGAGCAAGGCAGAGGCGATTGCCAAGCGTTGCTTCATACCTAAAGAATAGGTTCTGAACTTGCTATCTTTTCTATCCCAAAGGCCTACCAATTCTAGTTTTTCTTGAATTTTATCATCGGCCACCTCTTTTATTTTACAGACCAATTTTAGGTTCTGAATTGCGGTCATATAAGGGTAAAAGTTAGGTCTTTCAATGATGGCGCCTACTTTTTTAAGTGCGTCATGGGTTGAGGTATTGCCTTCAAACCAACTGAACTCTCCTGAGGTACGGTTTACAACATTAAGAATGATGCCCAATGTAGTAGATTTACCACTGCCATTAGGGCCTAAAATACCATAGACATTACCTTTTTCTATGGTAAATGATAAGTCCTTAACTGCGGTTAGATGTCCAAACTTTTTGGTAAGATTGGATACGGTCAGTATAGTTTCCAAAGTGGAATTGTTTTTTGATTGTTATAGTAACTTGACGACAGATAGGTCAATTTGTTACAATAACTTCAAAAATAATATAGCAGTATATTTTAATTGGGGTTGACCCTTATGGTAATTCTACGATTTGTAATCACGGTTCTAGGGCCCACGTTAAGGACGACCTCTTCTGAAATGGTTTCACCACAGATAAAAGTATTACTAAATAGAATAGCCCGATAGATGTAACCGTTTTTATCTAAATCTGGATTTAATATGTTGAGTGTCGTATTTTGTGTGCCCGTATATTCCGAGCCATCTGAAATATCGGTAAATGTACTTCCGTTGTCGTTACTCACCTGCCATTGGATATCGGTACTACCTGTTTGTATTAAATCAAAAGTTGTATCCTCTTGAATGAATGTTCTTTGATTCGTTGGTTCGTCAGTAATGGTAGGCGCAGTGCCAAGCTCCTTAAAATCAAAAGTCGAGTTGTTATCCGCATCTGCAGGCGAAGCGTAGCTGGCGGAAACGACTGTTCCATCTGGGTTTGTCGCCGGTGGGTTTCCGGTACCATATTCACCGCCATCACTGCCATCAGCATTAGCATCTGCGTAGGCTTCATTGGAATCTGAACAGCCGTCGTTGTCTGAGTCAAGATCATAAACATCGGGTGTATTGTCCGAATCCGTGTCACATCTCTCTGGACCTATTACCTGTAATTCCGCTATATTTATATATACGGAACCTGCATTTTTTCCTGATTGTTGCAACCTAACATATCTGCCTATTAATCCAGCTGGAACAATAATTTCAATCGTGCCATTGGTATTCCCTAACTCAAAAATAAATTCAGCATTAGCTAATGATTCATTTACCGTTGTATTTGTTGGAAAAGGCGAATTTGAAATCATTACATAAGCATTGGAGAGTCTATCCGAACAACAGTCTGTTCTATTCCAAATTCTAACTTCTTCGATAAATTCTGTGGCGCCCAAATCAATGGTCAACCAATCAGTATTGGTTGAACCACTAGAATGGGCAACAGAACCACCTGACCAATTTCCATCGGTGTTGCCATCTATGGCCTTTGAAGCATCCCCACCTGGATAAGTAGAACTTAAAGATGCAGTTCCCGTTAAGGCAAAATTGGTAATTGAAGTAGGACATTCTACCGTATCTAAAATTCCATCGTTATCATCATCAAGGTCGGTTGTATCTATTACGTTGTCATTATCACTATCGTAATTAACTAGTACACTTACAAAAGGATTGTCTTCGGTAATGTTAGAATCTGTTTGATCCTGGTTGTTAAAGGCAATGTTACTTTGGTTATAAAACGGGATATCATCGATATCAAGGGCTAAAGCTACAATGTCTATAGTTGCTAAGGTTCCGCTATTTAGTGTTCCGATATTCCAGTTGGGCGATGACCAAGTACCCATATTGGGTGTCGCAGAAACCAAGGTTAGTCCGGGTGGTAAATTATCGGTAACAACCAAATTCGTGGCGGGGTCTACCCCAAAATTTTGGGCAGTTATGGTAAAGGTTACGGTATTTCCCTCATCAATGGTCGGGGTGCCAGCCGTTTTAATCAATTGAATATCTGGGTTGCAATAATAGGCTTGTAAATTGTTTGAATCATACGTACAGGGCCCTTTGGTAACGCGTACAAAGTAATCCCCCGCTATGGTAGGATTATAAGTAGTACCTGTGGCTCCTGTAATAAGGCTTCCATCAAAGAACCATTGGTAGGCATCAAATACCTCACCGATCACCTCAAGATTTGCACCCGGTAAACATTGGGTGCCTGTAATTTGTAAATCTACGTTAGGAGCCACATCGAAACCAGAGAAATAACCTGCAATACCACGATTATCGTTGGCACCAAAAAAGCCAACGGCTACCGGTCCCGTTGATTGTACATCAACATTACCTGTAAGATTGGGGATGTAAAATGTTTTCCAATCCGCATTTCCGGCTACGGGTAGGGAAGGGGGTTTTGTAGCAACCCCTCCACCATGTGTAACGATAATGTTTGCATCTGGAGTTGTAGTAGATGCGATAATCGTAATACCACCAACTAAGGCAGTACCTGCGGCATCTGTAATGTTGGGAATATTGTCTACAGCGTCCGGAATTAAACAATTTAATGGTGCCACAAAGTTCAAACCAACAGTTTGTCGCCCGGTGCTACCCGCTAAATTTTGATAGGCATAGGCATCTTTTGAAGTACGTACGTACATATTTGCGCCGGGTAAACCACTGGAGTAGTTGGTGCCAGGCACTATAAAGTATTCCCCGTTATTTATGGTTCCAATGGGAGTGGCAGATCCATTTACAAATATTTGGGTGTTATTTTGGGTTGCAATGATAATAGGAAATTCAGTTTCCGTGAGCCCACCGCCCCGAACAAAAATATAGTCTTTTCCCAGATTGTTTTCGGGGACGGGTTGGTCAATGCCGGCATCCCTTGATCCACCCTGACCATTAACAACAGCGTAATTAAGACCACCGTTGCTTATGGCAATAGGTTTGTCTGACTGTACCGATGCACCCAACCATCCCTCAATATTGGCTGAGGTTTCGCCGATATGTGCTTCCAATACAAAAGTTTGGCCAGCATTAAGGGTAATTTGTATCGTATCATCTACAAGGCCATCTCTGTCGTTCTCCTCCCTAAATTCACAATTAGGGTCGTATCCAAAAATATCAACGGTGGTATTGGCTTCGGTTGCCATAATACCAAGGGAAGTTGCTTGTTCATTTGTAGTTCCGTAATTAGGCGCACCGCCCCATTTAAAAGCGGTTCCCAATGCTTGCCTGCCTTTAGAAGTTAAAGAGGTGGATTGCGCATTACTACTTCCACGATAATTAACATAAAATTTTTGGCCACCCGGCGCTTCAAAACGCAGGCCTGCCGTACTCACTATAACCCCAGTATCATTGTTTTGTACCATGGTGATGCCATTAGAACCATTTCCGGGATCGTAGGTCGCAGGACTGGTATTTGAAATCATAAAAGGAATGGGACTGGTACTTGTACCTATATATGCATTTACGAGAAAGGAAGTAGTTACAGGGGTGGAGAGATAAACTCTTTGTTGTTGCACCGACCCGCTATTACTGCCTTGCTTTAAGGGCGGCAAATAGTGTAAATCGCTTAATTGCGCATGGGTAATTCCTGATACGAATAGTATAAAGATTAAAACAAACTGTTTCATTGAGTTGTTTGGCCTAAAATTGCTAAATACGACTGTTGTCAACAAAGTAAGAATGAAACTGATTGGTGCACAACTGTTTGTTGTGAACCGCTATAATGCTGTTGTATTTTATTGATACTTGTATTGGTATCAATGCGTAACAAAAAATAAAAAGTCCCAATAGCATAACTTGCTATTGGGGCTTTTGTATTGATTTAGATGATTTTAACGGTATAAGGTAAAATGCCCGATAAACTCCCTTTGGTCGCTTTCGCCATTTAATTTAATAATATACCAATAGTCACCTGTCGGTAAATCTGTATCATTATATAGACCATTCCATCCTTCTTCATTATCTTCTAACTGATATACTTTACGTCCGTATCGGTCAAAAATGTGAATGAAGATATTTGGGTATTGTTCAATATTTCTTGGTAGCCAATTATCATTTAACCCATCACCGTCAGGGGTAAAGAAGGTTGGAATTTCAATATCAATGAATTCCATAAAGATACTGGCCATGGTTTCACATCCATTTTCGTCAACCACCCTTACCGTATAGGTAGCGGTTTCGGTAATATTGAATGTATTTTCATCACCATTATTGGAATCATTAAAGTAGTAGGTGTATCCTTCTCTTCCTCCAGAAGCTAAAGCTGTTATTTCATTGATGTTTGATTGTTCAACTACCAATTGTAACGGCATATAGTCTTCTATTTCGAAATCAATAGTGTTGATACAGCCGTTAGCATGCGCTATGGTAATAAAGTGCTCACCAGGACTCAGATTTTCGAAATTAGGTTCTAAGACCATATTTGTAGGGTCATCCGTATCCAAACCATAAAGAACATCAGCTGCAACTGAGGTATCTTCTAAAGTGAGAATTAGCCTATTGGTTGGGGTGTCACCTGAGCATTCATAAATAACTTCAATACCCGCAGCGAGGTTTGCACCAGCGGTAATTTCAACAATTTGATTCGTAGAACAACCCATGGCATCTTTAATGAATACTACATAAGTATCACTGGCTAAAGATTCAAATGTCATTTGGCCTTCAACATAATCACTATCAATATTGCTATTTAAACTTGTGCTGTACGGTGCTGTGCCGCCGGTAATAGTCAGGGTTATCGTGCCATCTTCGTCACCTACGCAAATTTCTGGTGTTGAGTTGAAATCAACTTGAAGCGCATCTGGCTCCGTAATCTCAAATTCAATCAATTCAAAACAACCATTACTATCTTGTACGATAACGTCATAGCTACTTGCAGGTAGTCCCGTAAAGATATTACTACTATCAAATTGGTTTAGATTTGGTGTAATTGCAAATTGGTAATCACCAGAACCACCTTGTACATCGAGCACTATACTCCCATCTTCTCCGCCATTACAGCTAATATTGGTGATTGTAGGTGTAACTTGTAATGATGTAGGTTCATCAATTTGAACTTCTGTTGATATTGTTTGGCAATCTTCACTCTGTACGCTAACATAATAAGTGCCTTGAGGTAAATCTGCAAATGTGCCAGCATTTTGATATGGCCTAATTTCGTTGACCAAGCCGGAATCTGCAAATAAGCCATATTGATAATTACCCAATCCGCCGCTTGCGTTTGCAACCAAAACTGCAGTACTGTCACCGTTACAATTAATGACCGCTCCACTAGCATCAATATCTAGGGTCAATGTTTCAATAGGATTTAAGGTGATTTCATTAGAAATTGTAGAGATACAATTGAAATCATCTTGTATAAAGTATTGATATGTACCCGCCGATACATTGGTAAACAAATGCGTATTTGTACCATTGGTCTCGTTCATGGGGTTAAAATTAATACCATCAATACTCCATAAATATGGTGCTGTTCCGCCGGAAGCACTTAATTCTAGTTCGGCACCTGATAAACATGTAAGGTTTGCTGAGGTCGTCAACATTCCCCTAGGCTCTACAGGGTTTATAATTTCAACAATAGTCGATTCAAAGCTACAGTTCATATCATCCAATACGGTGATACTATAAAAACCAGCACCTAAATTATCGAATGCAGCTATGGTTTGAGTAGTGGAACTTTGTATCAACCTAGTACCTAATGCGTCATCGTATCTGTTTAGAACATATCTATAAATTGCTGTAATATTTCTCGGGTTTAAACTGATAGATACCGAAGCATCTGTATCCCCTTCACATACCAAAGCAGTTGCTGCGATATTGCCAGTAATGGCATCGGGCAATACTAACTCAAAAGCGTTTGCAAAGGTATTAGAACACCCTAAAGTGTCAGTAATCTCAACATTATATTGGCCTGCAGCAAGGCCTTGAAATAGATTTGAGCTTACCTGATTTACATTGTAAACTGCACCCGTAGTAGTATTTGTAAGCGTGATGTCGTAAGGTGTTTGACCACCCGTTGGAGTAATAGCTGCGCTACCTTGATCATTACTACAACCTACTTGGGTTAAGTCAATTGGTTCAAGTGACAATGGTGCGCTAGGTGTTGCGATGCTGAAAGCCCTTATTTGCGCGCATTCAGGGAAACCATCTTGTGTGACTTCAACAATATAATTTCCAGCAGGAACGGCTATGGCGTTAGTAGGCCCAAAGTCTGGTGAACTACCGGTTACAATCGCAGCACCGTCATCTGAACGGTCTGCTGGTGTTCCATTGGTTTCAAAAATAGTGTAGGTAAAGCTTCCTGAGTAGGTAGCATCGTTCATCGTCAAACGGATACTGCCATCACCACCAAAACAAACAACATCCAATAACTTCTCAACCGTTACATCAAAAGTATTTGGTTCTTCTACGTTATGGTTTATTGTTGTTGTACAACCAGTATTCACATTTGTAACAGCGAAAGTGTAAGGGCCAGGTTGTAAATCAGTAAAAATATTCGATGCTTGAGCAGTACCAGAAGGCAACATTCTAAATTCATAATTTCCAGGATGTGATGCATAGCTCGTTATGCTACTCGCAATAGCAATGCTTATATCCTCACCTAGGTTGCTACAACTTATAGCATCATCTATCTGAATTGTAGGATTCCCTAAGCTATCAAAAGGAGCTATCGTGGCTGAAGTACTTCCAAAACAACCTTGGTCATCATAAACATTAACAGTATAAACACCGCCAGCTAAATCGGTCTCCATAAACGTGTTGCTAGTTCCTGATTGAACGGTATTTGGAGCTTCAATAACTACGGTATTGGGGTCATCTTCTTCGATAAACTCATATCGGATGTAATTTCCACTTCCACCTTGAACAAACGGGGCAATATCGTTAACAACAATTGAAGCGTTATTTTCATTGTTGCCAGAGGTGCAGCCAAATTCTACAACCGTGGCCGCAGGTATTGTGATAGCTATTGGTTCCGAAATGGGAATTGCCACACTTACCACACTACAATTGTTGGTTACGGCATCTCCTGTTACGGTAATTTCATATCCACTTGCAATTGCAGGGCCAAGACCCGTAAACGTTGCGGAATTACCCGTGGTACTTGTTGGTGCGATACTTGTTGCAACACCGTCTCTTGAGGTAATTTCAAAGGTATATGGTGCGGCTGCTCCGTTCGTAGTTGAAATAGTGATGCTACCATCATTGGCACCCAAACAAGAAACATTTGATGCTACAAAGGCAGGGTCAATTATAGGAACTATTCTATTGGGGACATTGATAACAAACTCCCTATTACAAGCGGTATTACTTGGTGTATTCATGTCGTAAATAGTTACGGTATAATCACCAGGTAGCGTTGCTTGGTAGTCAAAGTTGTTACTAGGCACTACTGTTTGCGTAATTGCTGGTGCACCTGCGTTATTTGTAATACTGTATTCATAAGTACCAGAACCATCAAGTATTTCGATATTGATGAGGGCATCAGGAGAAGCAGTACAATCCAATAACTTGTTCAATGTTGTATTTGCTGATAAAACTGGATTGACTTCAAAACTTGTTTCCACGGCAGTACATCCATTTCCATCCATAACATAAACATCGTATGTACCTGGAGTAACATTGGAGAATGTTCCGTTATTGTCTTCAAAAGAAGTTGGCACTGGATCTCCTGAAACAACCATCGCATATCTAAAGTTACCAGCTGCAGAGGTACCAACAGCATTTACCGTTATTGGTGAAACACAGTTATCTTGGCTTACACTCAATGTTGGGTTCGGTGCAAGTGTCATAGTTACGGTATTCAATATCAATGGACAACTGTATTGGTCGTAAAGGGTAACGGTATAATCACCAGCAGGCGAGTTAACAGGTAGTTGTACCGGATTATCTGCTGTTCCACTTAAAGCGGTAAAGCCAACCGGACCTGTAACATCATAAGTATATGGAGCTCCACCGCCTCCTGAAATACCGTTAATCGCAATTAAACCTGGTAAATTACAAGAGATATTCCTAGTTACAACCGCTGTTGCTGCTAAAGGAGCCAATTCTGGAACATAAGCATTTTCACTTGCACCACGACAGGCATCTACGTTAGCACCATCTACTTGAATCACATCAATATAATAATCACCTTCAGCAAGGGGTACCGTTGTGGTAATGGTATTACTATAAACAACATTAACAGCTGTTGCACCACCTCCGCTTACTTCAATAGGCGTAGCATTACCAAGTTCAAAAATCTCCCATCGCATGTTAGGATGCGAAGTTGTTGGGTTTAGATTGAAGGTTATTATTCCGTTGGCTGCACCATCACAACTAGGTGTAATATCAGTGGTAATCTCCATAGGTAAACCAATACCCGGAATTTCATTTACATTTACATTACTCTGTCGAATACATCCTGCACCATCCCTTACATAAAAGACATATGTTCTGCCAGGTATAAGAAGTGGAACTTCCGGATATTGTGGCGTAACTGGGTCAATATTCAAAAAGGTATGGGCTGTACCACTTGGCACATTATTTACCCAAACATTGGGGTCTGAGATAAAAGTATTGAAACTAGCAGGGTCATCCGTATAGGTATAATCGTATCCGCCAGTATCGTCTCCTTCACTTCCTTCTACTGTAACTTGTAAATCATTGCATCCTATCACTATCGCCGATAAGGTAATATCCAAATCATCCAATGGGAAAGGTATGATGTATCTATCAAAATCTTCTTGACATATTGTGCCGCTAGCCAATGTAACTCGAATTGACGGGAATACTTCTGTTCCGGATAAATAGCCTCTTAATTCATTGGAGCCCTGCCATGTGCTGCCGCCGTCCGCACTATATTCCACTGTGCCAGCAGGGGAGGTTACCGTAGTAAATTCAAAACCATAATCTAGTGCGGTATTACCTGGGTCATCACAATTAGCAGGTAATATAGGAACAAGATTAGCTGTAATTTCTATAGCATTGTTCATGGTTACCGTTGCCGATGTTATGACACAACCATTTGCATCCGTTATGGTAGCTTCATAGTCACCAACGCCAATACCACTGTAATTGAGTGTAGTCGTTGAAATATTAGAATTGGTTCTTCCATAATCTATTCCATCTGTTGGTGATAAATCTACCAGGGTGTAGGTATAGGGAGCAGATCCACCAACTACTGTAATATCCACAGCACCGAGACCGTCAAAGCATTCGGGATCTGTAGCTACTGCGCTCGCTGTTAAGGCAGCTACTGGGGTTAATATGATATCTTCTTCTAAGAAGGAACATATTGTTGGCGTACTATTATTATCTTGCACGTAAACATCATAACCTGAAGGGTTGGCGATTGCCATAGCCTCAGTAATGGTTAAGGTATTGGTTGTAGTATACAATCCAGCTGGACTTGTATTGGCCGGTACGATAGCATATAGTAAAGTACCATTACCGCCTGTTGCATTTACAGTAATTAATCCGTCATTACAAGCACTTAATTCAGTCACGTCAACATCTACGACCAATTGTGGCGTAATTACCACGGTTTGGGTATTTGCCGTATCAGGACAACCTAATTCATCCCTCACTTCAATGTCGTAACTGCCTGTTGTAAGGCCAGTGAACGTATATGTGGTGTTGGTCGCTGGGGTAGGAGTAATCCATGGGCCTGCGTTAATTCTAAATTCATAATTTCCATTACCAGCGGTAACATTAACTAAAATTGAACCATCATTACTACCTGAGTAACATGCCGTTGCGGTAGTATCAAAAACCACATTCTCAGGTGGAGTTACCGTTACCATATTGGCTAGTGATAATAATACTTCGCAAGTATTTTGGTCTCTTACTCGAACCAAATAATCTCCATCTGCTACATTGGTAAATTGAGTATTGGTTTGATATGCCACAATTATTGCACCACCTGTAGTTTCTAATTGATATTCATAAGCGGGGTTGCCTCCTGTAGCGGAAGCTTCTAAGGTACCACCGGTATTAAAACAGGTATACGCTGCTGTTTGCGTCAATGAAGGAACAATAGCCGTAGGTTCTGTTAGGGTAGTAGAAACAGTTGTTGTACAGGTATTGTCATTTACCCTTCGTATTTGTACAGTGTAGTTTCCATCTGGCAAGGTCGCTGGCGTTGTAACCGGAGAACTTAATGAGGCAGTCCAAACCGTACCACCGTCAGTAGAATATTCAAATCCGGTGGCGATATCAAAGTTTGAAACCTCAAATCTTATAGCACCATCAGAAGCACCATTACAACTTGGGTCAATGGAGCCCAAAAGGTTTGCAGAAAATTCTTGGTTATCTTCTACAATGACAGTTATAGCTACTGTTTGCTCGCATACTTCCGGTAATTGTGTTGCTTGAATGTCATCTAAAATCAATTCATTACCATCATCACTCGGTTGACTGCTCCTCAATACAATATCAACATCGGTATTTGCACCAGGGTTGAAAGTTACACTTCGGTTATGCCAATCATCGGCGTTATTGTTTTTTGGTATTTCGGGTAAAACAGTACTTAAGATGATGGTACCTGAACCATCTACTAAATCAATTTGAATTTCTGGATTGTTACCAGCAGATCCTGTTTGTCTTAGATTATATGCCCAAAAGGAGATTTCAATATCACGGTTAGGAAGTACTTCTATATCTCTTCTAGCCCATATAATACTGTTACTACCAACTAAATTATTACTTGGGTTTATTGCCAGAAACCTTCCATCGGTTAAACCAGTATGATCATTAGGATTTAGATATGCAGGTATTGGATTGGTCATAAAATTGGTAACGGCATATTCACCGTCAACTAAAATTCCCGCTGGACCTAAATTACAAGCAGTCGCTGAGCCATCTTGTGGTTCATAACAATAGCCAGGCCCTATTTCTGCTATTTGAGTTGTTGGTCCCGCTCCAAAATTTTCTAAGAATAGCGTGCTCTGAGCAGGAGTAATGCTGCCAGAATAGCCTACGGTTACCGTGTGGGTTCCATCTAAAACTCCACTAAAAATATTATCATCAACAGGCACGTTAGCTGTTCCGTTTAAGGCGTAAGAGTACGTAAAGTCGGCGGTATTGGATGGTGTAATCGTAATCGTTCCTAGGCCATCACAATCATAAACTACGTTTTGTGCGAAACTTGGGTCAGATACAGCAGCAGGGATTGTTAAATTCATATTGAATGTACAGCCTAAATCATCTCTAAGAACTAACTGATGATTACCTGGCAGTAGATTTTGTTCATCTATTCCTGAAAAACTGCTTCCACCATCAAAGCTGTAGGTGTAAGGAGCTTGCCCACCTGTTGGGTTTAATATTTTTACCAAAGCCCCAGCAGGATTACAAGAGGCATCTTCTACGATAGTTGCTGATGCATTAAGCTTAAAGGGCTGTACAATTTCATATTCAAACGTTTCTACGCAATTAGGCCCAGAGGTACCACTTGAATCCATTACGGTTATCGTGTAAAAACCTGCGGTTAAATTGAAAAAGGTATCTGTATTTTGATATGTAGTTCCTCCATCCAAACTATATTGATAAGGAGCTGTTCCACCCGTAACGCTTACTGTTAGTGCTGCCGTAGCAGTGTCTGAACAGCTTATACCAGAATCTGAAGCTGTAATTTGCGGACTACCATAAAACTCAAGGCTTATGGTATTTGATATGGCATAACATCCATTACTATCAATAGCAATAAATTCATAATCACCGGCATCTGTGCTATCTCTAAAGATAAAGTTGGTCGTAGTTTGTAAAGCTGTGGTCGGAACAGCACTAGGGTCAGTGTATAAATCTACACCGTTTATACTCCAGATGGCCATATCATAGTTAGGGTCTGGAAGACCGTTGCTTGGTGTCACCGTAACAATACCTGAATTACAAGTAATATGCTCAGAAACAACGGCACTTAATTGTGGGTCGTCTATTTCCGCTACGGTAATTTGTTGAGAATCAAGACAACCGTCTTGGGTGCGGGTTACCACGATATAATCTTCTGGATTGACATTTATAAAAGTATACGTATTGCCCGTTAATGCAGGTTGATTACTGACCAATGAACCAAGGCCTGCGATGCTTCCATCGTCTAATCTAAGTTCGTAGCTATAATTTGGCAGAGCGTTCAAAGCTTGTACACTTATAGTGCCTAGGTCATTACAATCCGCTGGAGTAGCGACTAAGTCTACACTAAAGTTTCGTTCTTGAATACCTATTTCAGGAGTTTCAAAAATACAGCCACCAATTAAAGGTGTTCCGTTATTTGGATTAAGCTGTGTGATTTGAACTTTATAAGTTCCACTAGTTGCAATATCAAAGTTTGGCCCATTATTCGCATTATAAGCAACAATAACATTGTCATTATCTGCCGCATCAACAAGTTGAAAACCATAACCCGATCCTACATTGGTAATTCTAATATTCCCCGGAGTGCTGCATAAAATATCTGTTGATGTAAAATCTACATCCAGTTCATTTTTGAATACATTGAAATAAAAACGACTAAAACATCCATTTTGATAATTGATAACTACCCTGAACTCACCGCTTTCAGTCAAAGTGAAATTATCTTGTGTAGCAATAGTGCTCCATGTGCAAGTACCGTTTTTGTTCGCACAGTCATCGCCCGTATCGGAACAACTTGCCTCGTCTAGTTTTTCCCAAGTAATACTTAAGGCATCTGTAATGCCTAATTGTATAGTAGCTTCATCTGAAGCACCGCATAAGAATATTTTTGGGAGTAAGTCACCATCAATAGAACAGGTGACAATTTCTCCTTGCATATCATTATCAGGATTGGCATCATTGTTTACCTGATTGAAAAAATCTACTATAGGATTCGTCTGGGTAGTGCCAAAACGCTCAACCGTAATACGTTCAATCAAGTCAGGGCAACTACCGCCTGCTGATTTTTCAACAATATAATCTCCGGTTTGTGTTGCAAGAAAAGTACTTGAATCACCATCTGGGTCATTGTCATTTAATACGGTATCTGCCCCATCAATTTGACCATTACCATTAGTGTCCAATACCCAATTGTAAGTGGAAAACCCTGCACCAGCACTTAATAAAACATCAGCACCACATAATAGCACGGTTCTCGCTTGGTTACAATTGGTCAAATCATTTAAGATTGAATTGCTTGCTACTTCTGGCGTTCGATCACATGCCGTAATGGAGGTGCTTCCATTTTCATCAGTAAATGTAGCTGTGTTCGTTTCCCCTTGATAGGTGGAATATGCTAAATTTTCTAGCGTGGAAGAACAGGCAGCAACAAAATCTGAACAGTTTAACGCTATAGTTACTTCTATTCTAATACTATATTCGGGATCTCCGACCTCTACTAAATCATCAGGAATATCAAAATCTAGGGTATTGCTGACCAAATCATGAGTCCATGTAACGTTTGGCGCATTTGATATGTCGACATCATTAAAAGTGACATTTGCAGGAAGAATATCCCTTATGGTATAGTTGATGGCATTGTCACTACCTGTATTTTGAAAACGTAATACATATTCGAAAGTCTGGCCCAAACTTACATCTTGACCATTAATATCGTTTCCGCCTAAATCTTCAGTAGTATTTCCTAATACTATTTCAGGTGCTAAGACGCCAACATAGGATGCAGCGATTACTGTTCCATTTGTTGGGTCTACTGCTGGAATACCAGAACCAAACTCACCGCCGTCACCGCCGTCAGCATTTGAATCTCTGTAAAACTCATTGGCATCACTACAACCATCGCCATCACTATCTAAATCAAGACTATCTGGTAAACCATCATTATCGGTATCTTGACAAACAGGAACATCAGCAATATCAATTCTGATATCGTCTATTAAATTTCCAACAGAAAGGTTACCTCCGGCAGTTGAAACTGCTTCAAAAATAAATACAGTATTCGTTTGCCCTAAGGGAACCGTATACGTACCCGAATATAGACCCCAAGCGGTATTACCGTCACTCATAACTGCTTGCTCAGTTGCAGAGGCTAAATCTGCACCAATTCTCACCCGCATTACATCAGTACCTGATCTACCTCTGTGTCGCAATGACCAGTTCATTACGGTGCCAGGCGTCAAACAAAGGTTTTGATATAAAGCAGAGTTTTGCGTAGCATTAAGTTCAGCAAATTGGTTACCGTTAAATGCAGGTACTCCTAAAAAATTATCTGACCATATTTCTATTTGCCCATCCGTTGCAGTAGTCAACCAACCGGGAACGTCGTTTTGATTGAATAACCTATACGTGGATGCAGGGATTACAGGGTTCTCAAAACTCTCGTTTATAATGTTTTCAAAACAAATTGTTGTTCCACATTCATCCGCATCATAAATACCATCGTTATCATCATCTAAATCCGTAATATCTCGAACACCATCATTATCAAAATCGTTATGTACGATGATACTGACTGATGGTATATCTTCAGAAATATTCGTGTCAGTTTGATCTTGGGTATGTGTTACCGTATTTGTAATGTTTACTAAGGGTAGGGTATTAATTTCATCACCGCGAACCTCAATTTCAAGTTCAGCCGTTTCACCACCATCCAATGTTCCAATATTCCAAGTATTTCCGCTCCAACTACCATCAATGGTAAAGGCATTAACAAATGTAAGTCCGGTTGGAATATTGTCTGTTATCTGTAAGTTGGTCAAGGGACCTACACCAAGGTTACGGACTCTAATTGTAAAGGTTGCTGTCTCACCTTCCATGATTTCTGGTTGGTCCACAGATTTGTTGATTACTATATCTGGGTCGCAATAAAGGGCTCGTATGGCATTACTATCATACGTACATGGTCCTTTGGTTCCTCTTACAAAAAAATCTCCTGCACCTTGTGGCGCATAGCTTGGTGAATTTGCTCCAAGAATGGCTACTCCATCTTCAAACCACTGGTAGGCGTCAAAATTACCTGTTGCTTCAAATATTTCTGAGCCAACAAAACAACCTGAACCCCCGCGAATTTCTAAAGTCACTTCTGGTACGGTATCAAATCCGGAAAAATATCCAGCAACTCCCCGAGCTCCATTAAAGCCAAAAAAACCGATAGCCATTGGGCCGGTTGATTGAACACTTACATTTCCATTGAGGTTTGGTATGTAAAAAGTTTTCCAGTCTGTTGAACCGGCGACCGGTCTGTTTGCAGGGAGCGTAACGGGTCCGTTGCCATCAAACACCTGAATATTTGCATCAGGCGTATTGGTTGCGGCAATAATGGTCATACCACCGGTAACGGTTTGCCCTGCCATATTTCTAATGTCAGGAATATTATCCATAACATCAGGTAACAAACAGTTTACTGGGGCAACAAAGTTTAGACCTTGCGTATAAACTTGACTAGCTCCTGCCATACACTGGTAGGCATAAACGTCTTTAGAAGTTTGCACCAACATGTTTGCACCAACGGTATTCGAAGAGAAATAACTACTAGGGACTTCATAATAATCACCCTCATTGATAGTTGCAATTGGAAGCGTACTGCCATTTACAAAAATTTGTGTATTGTCATCAATGGCTATTAATAGCGGAAACTCCGTCCAGCCATTTGCGTTACCATTACCCCTAACAAAAACATAGTCTTTGCCCAGACGATTTTCTGGTACAGGCTGGTCTATACCTGCGTCACGGTTAGATGCCCCTGCTTGTCTACCAAAGTTGATCGAGCCGTTACTTATAACGATGTCTTTGTCAGACTCAACGGTTGCGCCAATCCACCCATCTTCATGTGCTTGGGTAGGTGCATTGCCAATGTAGGTTTCGAAAACAAACGATTCATTGGCATCTAGGGTTATCGTATAAGTATTGTCAGTGATGCCCGCTCTATTATTCCCCACTCTAAACTCACAACCAGGATCGTAGCCAAAAAGCCTAACCGTAGTATTATCTTCAGTTGCCATAATACCCAAAGTGTTGGATTTTGAAGAATGAGCACCTAAGTTTGGAACACCGCCCCATTTAAAACGTTGTCCCATAGCTTGCCTGCCCTTTGCGGTTAGTGATGCTGCTTGTGATTGTGAATTACCTCGGTAATTAACGTAAAACGGATTACCACTTGGAGATTCAAATCGGAGTCCACTGTTATTTAAAACAATCCCTGTATTTGCATTATTTACTAGAATGATATTGTTGTCCCCGTTGCTCATTGAGTAAACAGCAGGGCTTATGTTGGATATGTTAAAAGTTGCAATGGGTGTAGTGTTCGTACCTCGGTACGCGTTAACCGTAAATGTTACGGGTTCAGGCGTAGAAAGATATACGGCTTGTTCCCTAATACCTTCATTGTTTTGCCCCTGTTTTAGTGGTGGTAAATAATGTAGGTCACTTAGCTGGGATTTTGCCGTAAAACTTATGATCAATGCAAGTAAGAAAAACAGTGCTTTCTGGTTCATTTATTGTACTTTTTGTGTAATAACACATTTTACCTAACTTCAAAAAAAGTGTATACAGCGTCGGATAGCAATAATTTGTTGTCAAACTAGCCAAGAATGTTGGTAACGGTAAGAATCCTGTAAATTATTGGGTAAAGGCCCGTAAATAGTAGCAGTTTAGAAGGGTAAGAAGTGAGAATTTTTGTACGAAAAACCCCTACTATGTTAGTTTAAGGTAAATAAAGATTTTCTCTTTAACTTCACCCTTGAAACGTGTAAAAAGTCAGTAGCAATATGTCGGAAGAAAGGTTAATGTCAAAAAAAAAGCCCGCCTACCCAGTGATTAAAAAACTGGATGAGTATTTGAATCATTATAATCGCAAAATAGAGATTCCTATTTTTTATGATGATTTGTTACGGTTTTCTGGTTCGGTTACCGTTTATGATAATAACGAAAAAGACACTTTGTGGATACGCGTGTATTATTCAGAATTTGACCGTCAAGAAATTGATGATAGCCTGAAGAAAGTATATTCTATTTTACATTCTGACGGTAGCAATAATATTCATCCATACCTTAATGTTGATGCGGTTGATTTTTGCACTTTTGGAAATTCTAAGCCATTCAGAATAAAAATTCGAAATATCCTTAACGATAACTTCACCTATTTCTATATTAAGAAAACCGATGCTTCAAGAATATATGGCCTTGAACTTGAGCACATGCTATCACCTTATAACCTTAACTTTTTAGTGTATAAAGACACTTTAATAGAGGAGCATATTGCTGGTATTCCGGGGGATGAGTTTATAAAAAATATGTTGCCCAATTGTTCTGAAAGGGAGAAATCACAATTGGCCAAAGAGTTTGTGAAATTTAATGAAAGATGCATGATTAGGCTTTTGGGAGATATGCGTTCTTATAATTACGTTATTGTGCCAGTACATGATTTTGACCATGTGGTATATCGTATTCGAGCTATTGATTTTGATCAACAATGCTTTGAAGGAAAACTTAAGGTATATCGCCCCCAATTTTTTAAAGAGAATTATCAGATGGTGGAATTGGTCAAAAACAAGCTGCTTAACGATTCTGTTGATCAATACAAATTGGAAGAACGTTCCATAGTGGCCAAACGTATTTTAAGTTCGGGCAACAGGATAAAAAAGCTGCGTGCTATTTGTAAAACGGATAAAATTTCTACCAAAGAAAATATTAGCTTATTGAAAGAGCAAATATATGAGTTGACCTTGGATATGAAATTTAAGCAATGTAAAACTATGGGTCAGGTATTGGATGTTGCCCTAGACTTCGTAAAACGTAATTATCAAGATGTTAGTATGAAGCAAATTATTGAGCATAATATCAAAATTTAATCAATTTTAATTCCTAAAATTTTGTAAAGATGAGCCCTTAGCTCTTTTGTTCTTTATTGAAATATACCAGATAGTAATACATTTGACGTTCTTCGTCCCAACCTTTTTCCACGAATTTTTCCGCTGATTCTGGATTGATAAAATCCATCTTAATTTGGATATTGGTGTCAAGATTAATGACATTTTTAATTTTTTTACGAGCATCAGAAACGGCCTTGTTGGCAATATCAAAATTTGAAACGTCTTCAATACTATATTTCGGTCCTTTTTCAACTTTGTAATGTTTAAATTCTGGAATTAACTCAGGATTTTCCATTACCTCGTTTAAAAAATTACTTTCTTCAAAGGCGTCATTTTTCGCAAAATGATTTACCGCGCGGTTCATAAATAAAACTTCTTGTTGTTTATCTTCAGCGGGCAAGACCACATCTTTTGCAAAGTTTTGACAGAACTTTAAATAATTCTTCGTTTTAAAATTATCATCTGATAGTGGTTCTAGTTCTAAAAAATTATCTAACCAGTATTTAGCATCGTATCTATTGCTATCCACAGATAAAACTTTATATCCTTCTTCTTTGTCAATATTGAACACCAAACATCCCTTATCAAGTTTATTGATATTGATTCCTTGCTGTATCAGAATATCCAAGTTTTGGTTCTTTTCTTGAAATTGGAGAAAATCATGCTTCAACTCACTCTTGAAAATTCCAACTGCTTCCGTTTTCTTATTGTCCACCACCATATCTGAAAAATATACAACATACACCTCACCACTTTTAATGTGGGGATGGTTCGATTGTTCGTAGAGATGCGTGGTTATTTTTTTGGATTCAAGATGCACTTTTGAAGTATCTCCAAAAATTGCAACTATAGATTTATATACTTCATTGAATTCAACATCTACTTCATTAGAGAATTTGAAATAGTTCTCTTCTTTTTCACGAAAAGGCTTAAAAAAATACTCTTTAAGCAAACCTGACATTTCATCATTTAAATTGAACGGCTCGTTGGACAAAAAAATAGGTTCATTTTTATTTTTATTACCAACACGATGAAGGGAAACAGTTTCAATTTGAGCAGGATATAAATTGAGCATATTTTTATTAGAGGTTATAGGTTAAAGAGAATTTTTTTATTTTGCTTACTACTGTTAGTTCCAGTTTTCGTCAAAATCAAGATCATCATAATTTTCAAAAGAATCATCAAAATCTACGGACGGTTTAGATTCAAATGTTTTTTCTGGCGGAGAATCTGGCAGTTCTCCAAAACTGAACAAGATATTAGGATACGTTCTACCATCTTCTTTTTCAACGATATCTGCTAATTCAATGAAAAAAGTCCACATGTTGAAAAAATCGTACACGTAGATGAGTTTAGGTAATTTCTCGTTCAATACGTCAACAAGGTTTGTCTCGTTCATTAAACGTACGTCAGAGCCACTTTCACTCATGTCAAAAAGGGCAATCTCTTCATCTTGGTTCCACTCTTGGTCACACGTGTAAAAAGAGGCCATCTCATTACCCATAAATCCAAAAGCTTGTGTAATGGAATTATGAAAATCTTCAAGGGAATTGTTCATTTCAATCTCTAAATCCCTAAAAATATCGTCTTCTGCGTCAAGAATAATCCTGATTTTATAGATCATCAGTTAAAAATTGTCTGGGGTCAAAGTTACAAAGATTTGTTGCTTTTGTTTAAAAATGACGCTTCTAAAAGTAGATAAAATTGAATTCCAAAAAGCAAACTTGCCAAAACAAGATGCAGCGGTTGGCTTGCAAAAGGAAAATCAAAGTAATACATTAAAATACCCGATAGTATTTCAAAACATAATATGGCCATTACCCAGTTAATTTTATGGAATGATAGGCTGTTTTTTCTAATTGCAGTGAATAAATAAACATTCAATATGACTACTAAAATTGATAAAGATCTGTGAACATAAAACTTTAATGGCGGTATCGCCAGCCATAAGTCTTTTGAAGAATCTCCTACAAGTTTTATTTGTTCATCAACAAATTGACGGACCTGTGTTCCGAGTATAATTTGCAGCACTGTTAATAAGAGTGCTACACAAAATAATATCTGTATCTGCTTTGAGGGTTTTGAAACCTGCTTTGAAGAAGCCTGATATATAAGATACAGCAGCATGGCAACAATTACGAGTGCCATGAGCATATGTAATGTTATTTTCACTGGTGCGAGTACAGAATAAACAACCGTAGCGCCCAACCATGCTTGAAAACCCATGCCCAATACTACGAGCCAAGCTAGTATCGTTATTCTTTTATGACGAGACCAATATTTAATGGAGAAAAGGGCTAAAATAAGCGTAGCCAAGCCGGCTAAAGCACCTAACAAACGATTAATATATTCTATCCAAGTATGCCAAACGTTGAATTTTGCATAGTCATGCTTTGTATAGGCTTCCCAGTTTTCTCTACTAAAAGTATCTGAGGTTTTAAAATCGGATTTTGCAACTTGTAGGCCACCATCTAACATAATAACCTGACCTTCTTCAAACACTCTGTTGGGTTGCCATTGTAAGGTTTCAACATCTGTTGGAGGAACATAATATCCAAAACATTTTGGCCAATCAGGGCAACCCATTCCGCTACCTGTCATACGAACTACAGCACCTGCTATAATTACCAGGTAGACTAAAATTAGGGTTAGCTTGGCAAGCTTTAAAAATCTTTTGTTCATGGTTTAATAGGTTTCAATCCAATTTGTTTTCCTTTTTCAAGCATGAAGTTAAATGCATCGTCGTGTTCATTCAAAATCTCACCAGATAAAATAGCTTCCTTGATTGCTTCTTTAATGATGCCAATTTCCTTGGATGGTTTTAAAGCGAAAGTTTTCATTATTTCTTCGCCAGAAACTGGCGGTTGAAAATTCCGTATTCTGTCTCTTTCCTCAACTTCGATTATTTTTTTGCGGACTACTTGAAAATTCTTGAGATAACGTTTTTGTTTATTGGGATTTTTCGTAGTGATATCTGCTTCACATAAAATCATTAGATCGTCAACATAATCACCCGCATCAAAAATCAGCCTTCTGACGGCAGAATCGGTTACATGGTCTTCTGATAAAATGATTGGTCGCGAACTCATAAGTACCATTTTTTGAACAAATTTCATCTTATCGTTCAATGGCATTTTAAGCCTTTTAAACAACTTGAATACCATTTTTGCACCAACAAACTCATGAGCATGAAAAGTCCAACCAATTTTTTTGTCAAACCGTTTTGTAGGTGCTTTTCCAATATCATGTAATAAGGCTGCCCATCGCAACCAGAGGTTTTCAGTGGTTTTGGAGATATTATCAACAACTTCTAAAGTATGCCAAAAGTTGTCTTTATGCTTCTGACCTTCTACTTCATCAATACCTTGTAAGGCCGTCAGTTCAGGTAAAATTAATGCTAATAGCTCCGTTTTGTGTAAAAGGGAAAAACCTAGGGAAGGTTTTTTTGACATCATTATTTTGTGAAGTTCGTCAACAATACGTTCTTGTGAGATAATTTTAATCCTGTCTTTATTTTGGCTTATCGCTGCTAATGAGTTGGCTTCAATTTTAAAATCAAGTTGCGTCGCAAAACGGATAGCCCGCATCATACGAAGTGGATCATCGGAATAGGTAATACTGGGTTCTAATGGTGTTTTAATAATTTTATTCGCCAAATCTTGTAACCCATTAAAGGGATCTATCAATTTGCCAAATGAACCTTTGTGTAAAGCATAAGCCATTGCATTTATGGTAAAGTCTCGTCTATTTTGATCATCTTCTAAAGTTCCATTTTCTACGATAGGGTTTCTGCTTTCCTTTTGATAGCTTTCTTTTCTTGCGCCAACAAATTCAAGTTCGAGGCCATTATATTTAATCATGGCCGTACCGTAAGTTTTGAAAACGGTTACTTCAGGACTTCCTTTTAGCTTTTGGGATACTTTCTTTGCAAGTTCAATTCCGCTGCCAATGGCTACAATATCAATATCTTTAGAATCGCCTCTTTTTAACAAAAAATCACGGACAAACCCTCCGATGACGTAGGTTTTAAATCCTAAGTCGTCAGCACATGAGCCAATGATTTTAAAAATGGGATGCTCTAAGGCATTTTGACTATCCATTCAAAAAGAATGTTTTATGTTATTTGCGAATTACCTTCACGGTTCCGTCATTACCTAACTTGATGATAGACGAGGGGGAGGCATTTTCTTTTTCTAGCTGCAAATTTACCACATAGTCGACGCTTTGTGAAATTTCGGGTGAAATTGCGTCAAAATTTTTAGGATAGGGTTGGTTTAAACTATTTGCTGAGGTTGTAAGAATTGGTTTTTTGAATTTATTTATAAGGTATTGGCAAAATTTATTGGAAGCAACTCTTATGGCAACAGAACCGTCTGTCCCAATCAAATTATTGGCTAAGCCTTTAGGTTGGTCAAAAATAATAGTTGTTGGTTTTAGTGCTAAATCAATGATATCATAGGCAACTTCCGGTATGTTTACCACATAACGTTCTAACATGGCTTGGTTGACCACCAAAGAGATAAAAGGTTTATTTAGTGTTTGTTGCTTTAACTGAAATATTTTTTCAACAGCTTTATCGTCAGTAGCGTCGCAGCCAATGGACCACAAGGTATCTGTTGGAAATAGAATAGTGCCTTTATCGTTTAAAACAGTAACGCATTTGTTGATATGCGCTTGAAATTCATTCATGATTATGGATTAGAACTTTGTAATCTTTTTAATTCTTTATATCGTTCTAAAACACCCAAAGCGTTCAAATAACAAATTGTCATCCCTTTTTTACCATCTAAAATGCCCAATCTTAAGATGTAATGGTTGAAAAATTTATAGGCAGGTCTAAAAATAAAATGATACCAGCGTGCTTTCTTTCCTTTTTTCACCTCTTCAATAGCTTTCATTCGGCCATATTTCAGCATTTTACTTTTATAATCATTGTAGTTTTTATAAGAATAATGTAGTAATTTGTTTTTTAAGGTTTCGGTTTTACCATCAACAACTAGGGTTTCATGTACAATACGTTCGTTTGTAAAATGGGCTTTGCTTTTTCTGAACAATCGATAATTTTTATCACTTTGCCAACCACTATATTTCAATATCTTATTTTGAAACATAAAGGTTCTCAAAAAATAATAGGCTACAACATTTGTTTTATTCGTCTGTAAAACCTCTAAAACTTCATTTTTAAGTGCTTTGGTTAAGCGTTCATCGGCATCTAAAAATAGCACCCAATCGTTTGTTGCCTGGGTAAGTGCAAAAGACTTTTGATCGGTGTAATTGACAAATTTGCGCTGTAACAGTTTTACATTTTGATATTTTTCAATAAGAGTGATAGTCCTATCAGTACTGAAAGAGTCTACCACAATAATCTCTTCAGCAAAACTGATATTGTGTAGTACCTCTTCAATATTATCTTCTTCATTGAAGGTGATTAATAACGCCGATATTTTTACTTTAGGCTTATCCATGCATTAAATAATCTTCTATTTTTTTTAATTGCTGTGCTCTATCAAAATTTGCTGTTATATGGTTAAAACCCTCAACACCCATAGCTACTCTTTTACTTTCATTTTGGTACAGTTCCATAATTTTATCGGCAAATGTCTCTAAGTCGTTTTTTTGAACCAAATAACCTGTTCGTCCATCAATGACCAATTCTGGATTGCTACTGATATCAAAGGCGATAATTGGTTTCTTACAAAAAGCAGCTTCGGCTAAAACATAACCAAAGCCTTCCCAAAATGAAGGGAGTACAAATACATCACAAGCACTAATGAATTTAATAGGTTCTTCAATAAAGCCAACCAAGTCAACCTCATTTTCAACATTAAGATCCATGATTAATTTCTTCAACTCATTTCGTAAACTTCCTTCACCGCCAATACGTAATTTAAACTCAATTTTTCTTTTTTTAAGTTCTGCTGCTAACTGAATTAAAAACTTTTGGTTTTTTTGGTATTCCAAACGTCCAAGGTTTAATAAAGTGAAATCTTGGTTTTTCGTTTTTTGAGGTACGAGTGCATTGGTTTGAATGCCATTATGGATAACAGTGATTTTTTCTTCCGCGATTAAGTCAATATTATTTTCTAACACGGTCTTTTTTGTAGCCTCAGAATTGGCTAGTACTTCGGTCAAAATATTTTTAAAATAATACCTGTTTAGGATAGAGTTTTTGATTGGAATAGCACTGCCTCTGCGATAAATAATTCTCCGTATTCCTGCTTTTTTAGCACTAGGGCCAGCAATCTTCACATCACGCGAGAGGTTCATTATAATCGTTTCAAAATCAAACGATTTAAATAAGCGTATCAGTTTTACGTACTGAAAGGGGTTTAAAAAACTAAGATTTGAAATGGTAACTCCTTTACAAGGAATTTTTGCAGTAATCAACTTCTGTAATAGAACACTTTTTTCATGTGCAAAAACAAAAACATCGTAGCCATTAAGGTGTAAATGCCTGCTCATTTCAAAGTGCCATTTTTCTCCGCCTCCCCAAGCTTGGGCAGTATTAAAAAAACAAATCTGCCCCATTTATCCAATTGATTTATAAAGTTGGAGCAAATGATGGGCCACTTTCTCATCAGAAAACCGTTGAACATAATCATACCCTTTTTCTGCCATTTGTTTTCGCTGCTCTGAATCTTCAAATAGTGTTTTCAGCGCTGTTTTAATTTCAACAATGTCATTTGGATCAATATATATGGAAGAGGGGCCAGCCGCTTCTGGAAAGCAACCTTCTTTAGTCGTAATGACCGGTAACCTGCTGTACAAAGCCTCAATAATAGGAATTCCAAAGCCTTCACAAAAAGAAGGATAGCAGAAAACTGTAGCATTTTGATAGATAATGGCAAGCTCTTCAGAACTGATGTCTTTGATAAAAGTAACCTGGTTCTCTAACTTATTTTGAGCGATATACTGATGTAGTTTTTTTGCGTATTTTTTTTCTTTTCCTATAAGCACAAGATGATAAGGGGTGCCATCAATTGCTTTAATTAAAGTCAAGGCGTTTTTACGTTCTTGTAAGGTGCCAACGTTTAAAATATATTGTTGGGGCAGTTTAAATTTTTGCTGCACTTTTAATTTTTGTTCAACAGTATATTGTTGTTTATATGCTTTGTTACAGCCTTGATAGATTACACTTATTTTTTCTTTTTCAACGTTCAAATATTTAATAATATCATTTTTGGTCTGTTCACTAATGGCAATTACATGATCAGCAATATTAACCGCGTACTGAAATTTTAATTTGTAAATAATCCGGTCAAAAAAATTATAATACTGCGGATGGCTTAAAAAAATCAAATCATGTATTGTGACTATTTTTGAAGTGTTGTTTTTTTTAAACTGAATTGGTATTTCGCCAGATAAGCCATGATACCAGTCTAGCTGAGAATCATTGATTTGTCGCCATTGACCTGTAAGTCGCCATAGGGAAGGGAACAATTTCCAAAACCAACCTTGAGGATATACAATGGTGGCTTTGTCAAGGGTCACTTTATCTTCTAAACTAGACTTTTTAGTATTGAAAAGAAAAAAATGTTCAATAAGGGAATCTTTATTTAAAATACGTACTACGTCCCTTCCATAGTTTCCTAAGCCTGTGTTATTATGAAAAATACGTTTTGCGTCGTATCCAATCCTCATGTTATAATATTGAACGAGGTGTAAAACTACGTATATTTCTCTTATACCAAAAGGTTGAAGAAAAGAAGCTTTTTAAGTTATGAATTCAATGTAGTTTTTTTGTTGGTAAGTGTAGCTCCATTTTAGGTTTTTATATCCATCAAACACTTTCATTTCTCGCTTATCTATTGCTTTCAACATAGAAGTGAGGTTATTTTCAGAATAAAACAGAGCATTTTCTTGTAAATCGCCCAAAGATTCAAAATAGGCTTTACAGAGTAACGGTGTTTCGTATGCAAATGCTAGATTGAAGCTACCGGAAATTTTATGTTTTAGGTAGTTTTCATCGCTTTTTAAAAGGGGCATAATATAATCCGATGCCTTTAAAAAACTATGGTAGTCTTCATTGGGGATAAAACCTTCAAAACACCTAATGCTTTTTTCAAGCTTGTGTTCTTTAATGAGCATCCATAAACGTTGCCCTTCGCTTGAGTTTTTATCTAACTTTCCTAAGATCAAAAATTTTATTTTGTTCAACGGTTTTGCCTTATCCAGTGCTGTGATTAATATTTCATAGTCACGTCTACCCCAATCAATACGTCCAGGGATTGTAATCCAAATTTCATGTTCAAGTTTGTCAACTGTATTATTAAATTCTGGAAAGAAAATAGGATAAAAGCTTGCTAAACGAATACCTTTTTTTTCTCTGGTATTTTTTGAGACAGTATCGCTTAGAACAAAATATTTTTTAATTTTTAAAGAAATCAGCTTTTGGGTAAAACTGGAGTGCAGTTTCTTGGCATTATGCAGTATTCCAATAACATTAACATTGGAAAAAAGGAGCAAGAGGTTTACGTTTCGAACAAATTTACTTGAACTGGCCGTATTGAAAACCACTAAGTCGTATTGGGTTAAATATTTAGAAAGTCTCCACTGTTGAAATAGTTTAGCGCCAATTCTGCTTACTACCGGTGTTATCCATTTAATACGGTTGCAAAGTGATGAATAGGACATCACTTGATTTTTTAAAGCGTGATGTAAGATTAAATCAACGGAGTGCCCAGCATCGGTTAAAAATTTAACTTGGGTATAAATGCATTCCTCATGACTTTTACTAATTTCAACTATGGCAATTTTCATTTAACATCGGTGCAAACTTTTAAAACCGTTCAAACAAACAGCAACAGTTTTGCGAGTCAAAAATAGAATAAAATAGTGGTTTGCCTTGTTGAAGAACAAAAGCAGTTGTTAAGAAGCCAATCGTTTTTCTACGAGTTGAATTTTTGGTTGATTCGAAAGCTTTGTAAAGACGGGTACTTGCTCAAAGTTTTCTAAACGCTGTAATTCTGAGTACCTCACATAAACGCTTAATGCATTTAAATAGCAAACGTTAACTCCTTTCTTTAAGTCAATAAATCCTAGCCTGACAATAAAATTGTAGAAAAATTTCCAAGTAGGTTTTAATAATAACTTTAGGTAACTGAATTTTTTGCCCTTATGAAATTCTTCTTGAGCTCGTAAACGCCCGTAATGAAGCATCTTGGACTTGTAATCAGTATAGTTTTTAAAACAAAAATGCGTCAGTTTGGAATTTAAGCAGGCAGATTGGCCATTGATTTGAAGTGTTTCGTGAACAATCTTCTCGTTGGTAAAATGTGCTTTACTTTTTCTGAAAAGACGATGGTTTTTATCTGTTTGCCAACCGCTATAATGTAAAGGCTTGTTTTGGTACATAAACTTCCTATAAAACCAATAGGCCTCTGCAGCGTTGTCTTTATTTATGGTATCTAAGATTTCTCTCCTTAAATTTTTTGGAATTACCTCATCAGCATCAACGAACAAAATCCAATCGTTGGATGCTTGTTTCAAAGCATACGATTTTTGGTCTGTGAAATTTTTAAAACTTCTTTGAATAACTTGAATCTTAGGATTATCTAAAAGATATTCAAAAGTTCCATCGGTGCTATAAGAATCAACAACTATGATTTCATCTGCGAATGAAATAGATTCGATACATTTTTCAATGTAGCCTATTTCATTGTAGGTAATAATCAAGGCTGATATTTTTTGCTTTGGGGTGCTCAAAACAGCTAAATTTTGGTTTTGTACGTTTGGTACGTACAAAAGTATAACAACAAAAGATGGATTAAATTGTTTTTCAGGGTAAAATTCTTACAATTACAGCGGCAATCTTGAAGTGATTCTGACACCATTTAATAGTTCAGATATATAAATTACTTGCTTGTTGGGTTATATTTGGAAAAATTGGAGATTGTGACAACGTACATTATTGGTATTTTAATTATTGCTATTGTAGGGTTTTTATTGGGTAAATTTATAAAGCATAAATCGCTTTATCCTTTTATGCCGTTTAGATACGATTTTAGAAAAAGAAGGAATACATTCAGGCTTAGTTTACAACTATTGAATCAAATTAATGCAAAAACAATAATTGAAACAGGTACTTCTCGTGAAGGGCTTAGGGGTGCAAAAAGCAATGGTGCTGCCACGATTGTATTCGGTAAGTGGGCTAATGAAAATGGCGCCAAGCTAGATTCTGTTGACATTAGCGCAGAATCAGTTCAGAATGCGCAAGAAGAAGTAACCAAGCAGGGGTTACAGCATGTGGTCACCATTCATCATTCAGATTCGCTTACTTTTTTGGCTGCATATAAAGATTCTGTTGATTTTTTATACTTAGATAGTTATGATTATAGTGCTACGGATATTGAGGTGCAGCAGAAAAGTCAACAGCACCATTTGAAAGAATTTAAGGCTATTGAAGATCAGTTACATCGTAATACCGTTGTTTTGATTGATGATTGTGATTTACCAAATGGGGGGAAGGGTAAAGCGGTAATCGCTTACATGTGCGAAAATGGTTGGCGCATTGTTGAAGATGCCTATCAGGTATTATTGGTTCGGGATGACTTCGTTATCAATGAACCTAAATAAGTCTTCTTGAAACAACTTGGGCTTGAAAAGCAGGTAGTTGTCGGTTATTTTTCTTTGTCTGTCCTTTTTTGATTTAAAATGCAAAGCTTCGGGATGATAATCCCCTAGGTGAACTCCCTTGTTTGCGCTATTATCTTGGTAGGTCAGCCATGCACTTTTTGAAATCCAAGGAGCAAAAATCGAAAAATTGGGTTTGTTTAATGCCTTGGCCATGTGACTGGCGCCACCTTCATTGCCAATATAGGCGTTACAATGGCTTAAGAGTGCTAAAAATTCCCGCAACGACTTACCAAAAACCACCTCATTTATTGCTGACTTCGATTTTTCAGAACAGTTTGCCATCAACATGTTTACATAATGTTTTTGAGAAGGCATATAATTCAGTAGCATGGTAATATCATATTTTTCAGAAATATGGTTTATGAGTTGAGCCATATAGGCTAATGGATAGGTTTTTGTCTCGCTACTACCTAAAATTCCTAACATCACAATTGGTTTGTCTTTTAACAAACCGTTTTTGACCAACAATTGTTTGGCATGTTGAATTTCAAAGTCAGATAAATAAATTTTTGGAGCGATATCTGGATGCTTAAACTTTTCAATTAGGGGTTTCAAAAGCAAAAGCCGATTGTCCATTGCCATGCCCAATTTTGAAGGTTCTTGTTGAGAATGCTTATAAACGTCTGTGTAAATAAATTTAGAATACCATTTTGAATAGGAAATTTTTTTGGAAGCACTTGAAAACAGGGTAATGAGATTACTTTCGGTTTTACATAATAAGTCGATTGTTGTAGTATAGTTTTCTTTTCTTATCGATTTTAAGAACTTATAAAAAAAGGTTTTATTTTTTCGGTAATCTTTTTTGAACAGTACTATGTTATCAATAAAAGGGTTGCCCTTGACCACTGGAAGGGTATGCTCATCTATCAAAAAATGAATTTCAGCCTGTGGAAAGTGTTTTTTCAAATGCTCACACACCACTGTACTCGCCAAAACGTCACCAATCATTTTTTGCTGGATAACGAGTATTTTCTCCATTTCGTAAAAATACTAAACTGCTACATTGTATTCACGAAGGGCATCGTTTAGTGACGTTTTCTTATTGGTGCTTTCTTTTCTTTTTCCAATAATCAAAGCGCAGGGCACTTGATACGCACCCGCATTAAATTCTTTAGTATAGCTACCAGGAATAACTACCGAACCAGCAGGAACGATTCCTTTTCGTTCAATTGGTTTTTCTCCTGTTACGTCTATTATCTTGGTTGATGCCGTCAGTACAACATTGGCACCAAGTACGGCTTCTTTTTCAACACGCACCCCCTCTACAACGATACATCTAGAACCTATAAAAGCATTGTCTTCTATAATTACGGGCGCAGCTTGTAATGGCTCAAGAACACCACCAATGCCAACACCACCACTCAAATGAACATTCTTGCCAATTTGTGCACAACTACCTACTGTTGCCCAAGTGTCTACCATAGTGCCTTCATCTACGTAGGCGCCAATGTTTACATAACTAGGCATTAAAATAGTGCCAGAAGAGATGTAGGCTCCATGTCGCGCAACGGCATGAGGAACTACCCGGATTCCTTTTTGCTTATAACCGCGTTTCAAAGGAATTTTATCATGGTATTCGAAAATACCAGCTTCTAAGGTTTCCATTTTTTGAATGGGAAAATAAAGTACAACACCTTTTTTTACCCATTCATTGATTTGCCATCCGTTCGCAGTAGGCTCTGCACATCTGAGTTCGCCTTCATCCAACATTGAAATGACTTCTCGAATAGCATTTTGGGTATCTGTTTGCTTTAAAAGTTCTCGGTTGTCCCATGCTTTTTCAATTCGAGTTTGTAG
>CAYGUO010000004.1:0-41655 GCA_964353095.1 uncultured Flavobacteriaceae bacterium
AGTCATATACGGTAAGCTTTTTTTCTTTTGAGTTTAAGAAACCTGCTACTCCCTTAACATAAGCCTTTACCACTTTTTTAGAGTGAGACCCAAACCCAGAATAAAAATCATGCTTTTTTCCGCCCCACTTTTTTTCTAAATAAATCTCTCGCATCGCCTTTTTAGGCATTACCGTTTCTACCTGCTTTTCTTCTATTAAATTTCTGCCGCTACCCGCACCAAATAGTTTAGATATAAAGTTTTTGATCATAACTATTACTGTTTAGTTCAATTTATGTTAGTGTATCCTTAAAATTAACTGTCAACTTGTCACTATTTTGTAATATACGTTATCTTTGCCACCTCTGAAGGAATAATAATGAACGGTAAAGAAAATATGATGAATGAAGCCATACAAGGTTCTTCATTAATCCTTGAAAAAAATAAAAACAACGGACGTAAATTATATATTGAAAGTTACGGCTGTCAGATGAATTTTTCTGACAGCGAAATAGTGGCCTCTATTTTAGCGAAAGAGGGTTTTAATACAACAGAAGAATTGGCAGAAGCAGATTTGGTCTTGGTAAATACCTGCTCCATTCGCGAAAAAGCAGAACAAACAGTTCGTAAACGTTTAGAAAAATTCAACGCAGTCAAAAAAATAAACCCAAATATGAAAGTTGGGGTTTTGGGCTGCATGGCCGAACGTTTAAAAAGTAAGTTTCTAGAAGAAGAAAAAATTGTTGATATGGTCGTAGGCCCGGACGCCTACAAAGATTTACCCAATCTTATTCAAGAGATTGATGAAGGCAGAAACGCCGTGAATGTAGTGCTCTCAAAAGACGAAACCTATGGTGATGTTGCCCCGGTTAGATTAAACTCAAATGGCATAACTGCCTTGGTCTCTATCACCCGAGGTTGCGATAATATGTGTACTTTTTGTGTAGTACCCTTTACCAGAGGCCGCGAAAGAAGTAGAGACCCACAATCCATTATTGAAGAAGTAAATGATTTATGGAGTCGGGGTTTTAAAGAAATTACATTGCTTGGTCAAAATGTGGATAGTTATTTATGGTATGGTGGTGGATTGAAAAAAGATTTTGAGAAGGCTCCCGAAATACAAAAAGCAACTTCAGTCAATTTTTCAAAGCTTTTGGAAATGTGTGCTTTGGCTCAGCCCAAAATGCGCATTCGGTTTTCAACTTCAAACCCCCAAGATATGACTTTGGATGTTATTGAGACCGTAGCCAAACACGAGAATATTTGCAATTATGTTCATTTACCGGTACAAAGCGGAAGTAACCGTGTTCTCAAAGAAATGAATCGGTTACATACGAGAGAAGAATATTTTAAGCTAATTGATGACATCAGAACCATTATTCCTGATTGCGGAATAAGTCAAGATATGATTTCAGGTTTCCCCACGGAGACGGAAAAAGACCATCAAGATACCCTTTCGTTGATGGAACGTGTAAAATATGATTATGGTTTTATGTATGCCTATTCTGAAAGACCAGGCACTATGGCGGCACGAAAATTGGCCGATGACGTACCCGAAGCAATAAAGAAGAGAAGATTGGCAGAAGTGATAGCCCTACAAAGAAAACATAGCCTATTTAGAACACAACAACACGTGGGGAAAATACAGGAGATTTTAATTGAAGGACCTTCAAAGAAATCTGCCAACCACTGGATGGGCAGAAATTCTCAGAACACGGTAGCAGTTTTTCCAAAGGAGCATTATAAAGTAGGTGATTTTGTCATGGTTAAAATCAATGAATGTACTTCTGCAACTTTACTTGGCGAGGCTATTGAATACTCAAAGAATAATTAATTTATGGAAAGTATACAGGCCATAAAACAACGTTTTGAACTTATTGGAAATGACCCTAAACTAAATAGGGCCATTGAGAAGGCTATTCAGGTTGCCCCTACCGATATTTCCGTTTTAGTAACTGGTGAAAGTGGTGTTGGAAAAGAAGCTATTCCTAAAATAATACATGCTTTATCGCATCGTAAACATGCCAAGTACATCGCCGTTAACTGTGGCGCCATACCTGAGGGAACTATTGACAGTGAGCTATTTGGTCACGAAAAAGGAGCTTTCACCGGAGCCACACAAACCCGTAGTGGTTATTTTGAAGTTGCGGATGGGGGAACCATTTTTTTAGATGAAGTAGGAGAACTTCCTTTAACTACCCAAGTAAGATTATTACGGGTTTTAGAGAATGGCGAATTTTTAAAAGTAGGCTCTTCACAGGTTCAAAAAACAGATGTGCGCATCGTTGCCGCTACCAACGTCAACATGTTTGATGCGATTAAAAAAGAAAAATTCAGAGAAGATTTATACTATAGGTTAAGCACTGTAGAAATCAACATTCCACCTTTACGTGAGCGTGAAGAAGACATACACCTGCTGTTTCGAAAATTTGCTTCTGATTTTGGTCAACGCTACAAGATGCCCACGATAAGACTTTCCAATGAAGCAATACAGCTCTTACTAAAATACCGCTGGCCAGGCAATATTAGGCAATTACGAAATATTGCAGAACAAATATCTGTTCTTGAAGAAAAGCGAGAAGTTTCAGGGGCTACGTTATACGCTTATTTACCCAATTCAAATAATAGTAATTTACCGGCTATTGTTGGCGATAGAGAAAAAAAGGGAGGTGATTTCAGTAATGAGCGAGAAATTTTATACAAAGTTCTTTTTGATATGAAAGGAGATCTTAACGATCTTAAAAAGCTAACACTTGAGCTTCTCAACAACAATAATTCCGAACAGGTACAAGAAGAAAATGAAACCCTGATTCGCAAAATTTACGGTAGTAAAGAAGAGCCGATTGCCAGTAAAGACCATAGAGCTGAAGTTCTGCAATTACCAGAACCAGAACCTACCGACAATACCGCTTATAGCAGTGCGACGCAAGAGGATCGCTACCACTTTGCTGAAGAAATTCAGGAAGAAGAAACCCTATCTTTACAACAAAAGGAAATTGAACTTATTAAAAAATCCTTAGAACGTAACCGTGGCAAAAGAAAGGCAGCTGCTGCAGAATTGGGGATATCTGAACGAACCCTATATCGAAAAATTAAGCAATACGATTTATAGTAATTTTGTAAAGTGAAAAATACATTATGAAAAAAAAATTACTCACACTCGTCATTAGTACAGCAGCATTTCTGCTGAATGGTTGTGGCGCATATAACTTTTCAGGAGCCAGTGTTGGTACTGCTGCAAGTTTTCAAGTCAATTTTTTTCAAAATTATGCCGATCAATCACCAGGTTCAACAATAGAACCCCAATTGGATCGTGATTTCACCAACGCACTACAAGATTTAATCACCAACCTGACCAGTTTAAATTTAACAGGCAATAACGGGGATTTAGTTTATGAAGGGGAGATTGTGGAATACCGAGTGGCCCCCATGTCTGCAACAGCGAACCAAACCGCTGCACAAAACCGATTGACCATGAGTGTTAATGTGCGCTTTTACAATACCACTAAAGAGGATTCGGATTTTGAAAAGCGATTTTCATTTTTCTTTGATTTCCCAGGTACACAGCTTTTAGAAAGTGTTAAAAGCGAAGCTCACGAAGCGTTGTTTGATAGAATAACGCAAGATATATTTAATGAATCATTGGCCGATTGGTAAACCTATGAATGTAACTGGTTTTATACATGTGCTTCAAAACTCAAATGCCATACTATCACCCAAAGAAACGAGGGAGCTAGAAGGTATTTTAGAGGAATACCCCTATTTTCAAGCAGCAAGAGCGCTGCATTTAAAAGCATTGAAAAATCTTGATAGTTACAAATACAATAGTGCTCTAAAAACTACTGCTGCCTATACGGTGGACAGAGAAGTTCTTTTCGATTTTATCACGTCGAAAAATTTTACGCAAAATGAAATTGCCGATAGTATTTTAGGCCGTACCACTTCCTTAAAAGAAAAAGAGACCATTTCAGAAGAAATTGAACCTAACCCAGAAGCTGAAGTTATTCTAGGTGAACCAGAAGATAAAAATCCTTTACCACAAACTATTGAAGATGCGGAACAGATTCTGAGCCCAAATCTTTTTAAAACAAAAGAAGTTGAATTAAAACCCACCAACGAAGCCGCAGCTAAAGAAACCAGCCCAAATCTTGAATTAGGCAAGCCACTACCCTTTACCAAAAGTGAAAAGCACTCCTTTAATGAATGGTTACAACTGGCAGCAAAAAAACCAATTGAAAGAAAGAGTGACAAAAAACATCTTGAAAAAGAAAAGAAATTTGAACTATTGGACAAGTTCATTGAGAACAAACCCAAAATTGTTCCCAAAGCTATAAGTGAAGCCAAAGTGCATATTGAAACCTCAATAAAACTAGACCAGAACCAATTAATGACCGAGACCTTGGCCAAGGTTTATTTGGAGCAAAAAAAGTATAAAAAAGCGATACAAGCCTTTAAGATTTTGAGTTTGAAATATCCGGAAAAAAGTGGTTTCTTTGCAGACCGAATTCAGGAAGTGAAGAATTTGCAGAAAGAAAACGAATAACGAAATGAGTACGTTTACAATATTTTTGATTTTAATAATCGCAGTCTGTCTTTTGTTGATATTAGTTATCATGGTTCAAAACCCAATTGGTGGAGGACTTTCTTCATCTTTTGGAGGCGGTGGCAACGAAGTTGTTGGTGGTGTTAAAAAGACTGGGGACTTTTTAGATAAAAGTACCTGGACGCTATCGGCACTTCTAATCGTTTTAATTCTGCTTTCAAACGTAGCCTTAAAAGGAAACTACGGTTCTGCAGAATCCAAGCTGTTACAAGGTGATGATATTGAAACTACAATTCCGGAAACTGTTCCTGAGGAAGTGCCTGAAGAAGTTCCTGCAACTGATGGAACAAACCCTTTAGATACTATTCAATAAGAATAATCGATCAAAAACAAAAATGCCAGCTTGTGAATGACAAGCTGGCATTTTTGTTTTACATAATGGCAGTTTTTGAGTAATGGCATAATTTCTGCCAACTGAAAGTATAGAGTAATAAACTAATACCTAAAATTTTATAAAAATGGCTAAAGTTAACATTAAACCATTGGCAGATAGAGTTCTTATAGAGCCTATGCCAGCTGAAACTAAAACAGCATCTGGACTTATCATTCCGGACACCGCTAAAGAAAAACCACAAAAAGGAAAAGTTGTGGCAGTTGGACCTGGCACAAAAGATCAAAAAATAACCGTAAAAGTCGGTGATTCTGTTTTGTATGGTAAATACGCGGGTACTGAATTAAAATTAGAAGGTACCGATTATTTAATGATGCGCGAAAGCGACATTTTAGCAATAGTATAATTTTAAAATCAACTTAAGAAAATGGCAAAAGACATAAAATTTGATATCGATGCAAGAGATGGCCTAAAAAGAGGTGTTGACGCATTGGCAAACGCAGTAAAAGTTACATTGGGTCCAAAGGGTAGAAATGTAATTATCAGTAAATCATTTGGAGCACCACAGGTAACAAAAGATGGTGTTACCGTGGCTAAAGAGATAGAGCTTGCAGATGCTTTAGAGAACATGGGGGCACAAATGGTAAAAGAAGTTGCTTCCAAAACAAATGATCTAGCAGGTGATGGCACTACAACGGCTACTGTTTTAGCTCAAGCCATCGTTAAAGAAGGACTTAAAAACGTTGCTGCAGGAGCGAATCCGATGGACTTGAAAAGAGGTATTGACAAAGCAGTTGAGGCAATTGTTGCCGATTTGGCAAAACAATCTAAAAAAGTTGGTGATTCTTCTGAAAAAATCAAACAAGTAGCTTCTATATCAGCCAATAACGATGATACCATTGGTGATTTAATTGCTAAAGCCTTTGGAAAAGTAGGTAAGGAAGGTGTTATCACCGTTGAGGAAGCAAAAGGAATGGATACTTACGTAGACGTGGTTGAAGGGATGCAGTTTGATAGAGGATACCTTTCTCCATACTTTGTAACCGATTCTGAAAAGATGATCGCTGATTTAGACAATCCGTATATCCTTCTTTTTGACAAGAAGATTTCTTCTATGAAAGATTTACTTCCGGTATTGGAGCCTGTGGCACAGTCTGGCAAGCCGCTTTTAATTATCGCTGAAGATGTTGACGGTGAAGCCTTGGCTACATTGGTAGTAAACAAACTTAGAGGTTCTTTAAAAATAGCCGCTGTTAAGGCACCCGGTTTTGGTGATAGAAGAAAAGCAATGTTAGAAGATATTGCCATCTTAACCAACGGAACGGTAATTTCTGAAGAAAGAGGATTCTCTTTAGAAACGGCTACTATTGACATGTTGGGAACTACGGAAAGAGTAACCATTGACAAGGATAATACGACCATCGTAAATGGGGCTGGTAATGCTAAAACCATCAAAACTCGTGTTAACCAAATCAAGTCTCAAATTGAAACGACAACTTCTGACTATGACAAGGAAAAGTTACAAGAGCGTTTGGCTAAATTAGCTGGCGGTGTTGCAGTACTTTATGTTGGAGCAGCTTCTGAAGTTGAAATGAAAGAGAAAAAAGACCGTGTTGATGATGCATTGCATGCTACTAGAGCTGCAGTTGAAGAAGGTATTGTTGCTGGTGGTGGTGTTGCTCTGGTAAGATCTAAATCAGTACTTTCAAAAGTAGCTACTGAAAATGAAGATGAAGCTACTGGCCTGCAAATTGTTGCAAGAGCTATTGAAGCACCTCTGCGTACCATTGTTGAAAATGCTGGTGGCGAAGGTTCTGTTGTTGTTGCTAAAATCTTAGAAGGTAAAGGAGATTTTGGATACGATGCTAAATCCGACAAATATGTTGAAATGATGAAAGCTGGTATTATCGATCCTAAGAAAGTTACAAGAGTAGCCTTAGAAAATGCTGCCTCTGTTTCTGGTATGATACTTACTACAGAATGTGCTTTAACTGACATTAAAGAAGATACTCCTCCAATGCCTCCTATGGGTGGTGGCGGAATGCCAGGTATGATGTAGTGGCGAGCCGCCACAGGCTATTATAGCTTGTTTACGGATAAACTAAAAAAGAAAAGCGTTCTGAATAAATCAGAACGCTTTTTTGTTGAGTTACATTTAATATTTCTTATTTAAAATCTCCTGCATTCACCACTGTCCATTCTGAAAAAGGTTTCATATATTTTTTAATGGCAGCATTTACATCTGAAACGGTAAGAGTCTTTACTTTAGCCTCTAGGTCTTTGTGAAAACTCATATTTCTATTGTAGTAGATATTGTTGTTCACCAAACTAGAAAGCTCATTATCCTTAGCTCTGGATACGTTTTTACCTTGAACCCAACCGTTTACCGAATTCTTTAATTCTTCCTCTGTAATTCCATTACTTATATACCGTGCAATTTCCTCTTTAAAACCAAGTTGTACCTTATCTAGGTTATCTGGATTGTATATGGCGTAAACGAAGAAAGATGAATTTTTATCTTTTTTGTCTCCATCAACATTCAACGAACCACCTGCACCATAACTAACCCCATCTTTTTGGCGCAGCCTGTCAGCAATTCTTGAATTTAAAAATCCTCCTCCTAATATTTCACCGGCTATATTTAGTGCAGCATAGTCATCATCATATTCACTCATCTCAACACCAAGAACGCCAAGCGTTATCGCATTCTTTTTATCAGGAGTTAAAATATTCTCATTAACAGGCTTGTTAGGTATAAACGGGTCTTTTATTTCAGCATAGGAAACCTTACTCTCAAATCCTTTAAACTCATCATCAATGAATTGCTTTACTGCTTGAGAATCAAAATTTCCAATGGCAATTAAGGTAGTTCTGCCCAATCCATAAAACGAATCATAGAACTCTTGTACATCTTTTTTGGTCACTGAATTAATGGCCTCAATTTGCTCTTCAATACTCATTGATGCCAACGGATGCCCTTTAGGGTACTTATCATTTAATTCACCCAAACGGTTTGAAGCTAAAAAGTTGGGTTGCGTTCTATTTTCTTCGAGACTTGCCAAACGCTGTGTTTTAATCTTATCTAATTCAGCTTCATCGAAAGAAGGATTTTTTATGATCTCTGACATTAGGGCCATAGTACCCATTAAATTTTCTTCCGTTGACTCAAGACTAACATAGATATTGCCATTTCTTCCATTGAAACGTAAAGATGATTTTAACCGACTTAGCTCATCTTCAATTTCTTGTCTGGATTTAGAGGTGGTTCCCTTATCCAAAAGGCTTGCAGTTAGAGAGGGTGCCATTCCCTTATTCGTTAAAGATTCTACATCGCCGTTTCTCATATTAAAGCTAAGAATGACGGTTTCACCTCTATTCTCTTTTTCTATAAAACCATATTCAACGCGATCAAATAAAACACCATTATCTAAACGACCTTCAATGTTATCGTAACTTACGTCAAATGCCTCTCCCGTTCCTTT
This sequence comes from uncultured Flavobacteriaceae bacterium, assembly GCA_964353095.1. GTDB lineage: Bacteria > Bacteroidota > Bacteroidia > Flavobacteriales > Flavobacteriaceae > Croceitalea. The sequence continues at coordinate 8,396 of CAYGUO010000004.1, forward strand.
ACTCTCTTTTCCTTTGTAATCTGCAACCAAAGCCTCTAAATTTTCGGTATGCGGAACACTTACCCTAATTGGGTCTTTTGTAGGCACAAAACGTCCAATGGTCCTATTTGTTGGAATAAAGTATTTTTTGGCAATTTCATTTATCTTATCCAAGGTCATGTTTTCAACACGATCCCTATATATGAATGCTAAACGCCAATCTCCAGCACCAATAAATTCACTCATGTAGGTGCCTAAAAAATTGGAGTCCCTGCTGATTTCATCAATTTCTTTTGCAATATTAGCTTTTGCACGATCAAGTTCTTCTTGGGTGATAGGTTCGAAGTTGTCCATCGTTTGCTTAAAAATAGTCTCAACCTCATCCGCATTTTTATCTGAAGGTACTTCAATATGAACATACATATAGCCGGGCTCTTTGGTAAAAGGTGTCAAAGTAAAAAGAGAGGATGCCTTTTTAGCATCAACCAACTTTTTATACAACCTACCCGAAGGTGTATCACCTAATATATTTTCAAGGAGCCCAATACCAGCATAATCTTCATGAGAACCTGCTGGGGTATGGTACATTCCAGATACTATCTGTAAATCTCCCACCCTACTAACCGTAACACGTCTTTCACCGTCTTGGGCTGGTTCTTCCGTATAGGAATCACGCAATGGCATATCAGGGTTTTTAAGAACCCCGAACTTCTCTTCAACCAGTTCCAATACCCTGGCTTCTTCAAATTTCCCTGTAATCATTAAAACAGCGTTATCGGGTCGATAAAACTTTTTGTAAAAAGCCTGGAGGTTTTCTATTGGAACGCGTTCAATATCTGAACGGTTTCCTATGGTTGTTTTACCATAATTATGCCATTGAAAAGCGGCATTACTTACTGTTTGCCAAAGGACTCTAAAGGGGCTGTTTTCACCACTTTCAAACTCGTTTCTGACCACTGAAAACTCAGAATCTAAATCTTTTTTTGCAATGTAGGAATTCACCATTCTATCCGCCTCCAAATCTAATGCCCAAATCAAATTTTCATCAGTAGCATTAAAGGTTTCAAAATAGTTTGTACGGTCGTAAAACGTGGTTCCGTTTGGTCTTGCCCCGCGTGCCGAGAGCTCTTTTGGTATGTCTGGGTGGTTGGGCGTGCCCTTAAAAACCATATGCTCTAGTAAATGAGCCATACCTTTTTCACCATATCCTTCATGTCGAGAACCTACCAAATAAGTAATATTAACGGTAATCGTTTGAGACGAATTATCTGGAAACAGTAAAACTTTTAAACCATTATCCATTTGGTATTCTGTAATACCCTCTACGGCAGCAATTTTCGTCATTTGTGCTTTAAGCCCTGTAACGGACAGCAAAAGAAAACACAAGGTGATTGTAATAATTTTTTCGATTTTCATGAAATTAGTTTTAAGAAGTATAATCCATCTAAAACTATGGAAATCAAGCCTCAATCCAAAATTATTTCAAAAAAATAAATATTATTTGACTTGTAGTTATACAAGCTTGAACACCGATTGCTTTAAACCTATTTGATGAGTTTAAAGCACTTAAGACACATTTAATTTTTGGACTTGAGTTTACTGATAAAGTTGGTTCCTGTTATTGCAGAAGCAGTAATCACGCCTGCAAAAAGAGCCCCACCTACCCCAGCAGTAACAATATCTTGACCTGTTAAATACAAGCCTTTAATTGGAGTTCTTGGCTTTAAGAATTCTTGTCTAAAACGTTTGGGGGAATGGTCTAAACCATAAATTTCACCCTTAGCGTAGTTTACAAAATGCTTTGTGGTCAATGGCGAAGACAATTCGTAGTGATCTATTTTGTCTTTTACTTGTGGTAACTGTTCATACAGCACTGCTAGCAGGCGTTGTGCTATCTTTTCCTTTAAGGCTTCATAATCGTCACCTCGTTTCATCCATTTTGTTCCCTCCCATTGTGCAAATTCTTCCCAAGGCAAAAGTGTAATGATATCGATAGTACTTCGTCCCGGATAGCGATTGGACCAATCCGGGTCTTTAGCTGACGGAAAAGAAATATAAACCAAGGGGAAAGGTTCATTGATATCCTTAAGATATCGATCTACGCAAGCATCATGATCCAAGTCGTCAGGATAAATCCAAAGATTGGTTTTAGGCAGCTTCAAAGCATCAGGCGAACCGGTTAATCCAATATATAAACAAGAGTGTGCCACTGAAGGCTCTACTCTTTGCAATTGGGCACCAAGATTATATTTTTTTTGAACCGCTTTAGAGAGCATGGATTTGTAGGTGTTGATAATTCCTGTTCCACTAATAACAGTATCACACCTGAATTCCTTTCCGTCAAGCATCCTAACCCCTTTAGCCCTGCCTTTTTCAATAATAATGGAAGTGACTTCGGCACTAATCAATATGGTACCACCAGCTTTTTCTATAACAGGATCAATAGTATTTACAATTTGCGAAGAACCTCCTATGGGAAAACTTCCTCCGCTAAAGTAATGCCTAACCACCGAAGCATGCATCGCAAAACTACTGCGCTTAGGAGATAAACCATAATCTCCATATTGACCACATAATACTTTAATAAGCGCTTCGTTCTTCGTTAAGCCACTTAATACTTCATAAGTGGTTTTGTCACTAAACTTGTAATATCCTTTTCGCATAAAGCCCCCTATAAGGGTATTAAGTATGCTCGGTATCGCCTTGGACATATAAAATTTGGCCATGGCCTTATTAGCAGCAAAAACAAGTTTCACATACTCATCAAGTACTTTTTTCTCTTCTGGAAAGTTTTTAAGCAACTCCGTTTTAAACTCGTCGACGCCTTTGACAAAATCATAGGACTTGTCACCAATAATGATACGATCATAGACAGCACCCATATCCGCCCATTTTAAGGCTCCGTCGGATATATAATCAAATAGTTTTTTGATGATACTATTCGTTCTTTGTACTTCTCCAATATAATGAATACCAACATCCCACTCATACCCTTTACGTTTAAATACATGGGTAAAACCACCAGCAATATAGTGCCGCTCTAAAACCAATACCCTTTTTCCTTCTTTAGAAAGTAAAGCCGCCGTAGTTAAACTTCCCATACCTGAGCCAATGATGATTGCATCATATTGGTCCGCCAATATGGTTTTCTTTTTATAAGACTGTATCATTGCTTGTGGCTATTTGAATCCGTAGTTGTTGTAAAAACATCATAGTAATTTCTATCAATTACTATATGAGGTATGAATTTAAGTCTTAAATATGATATATGCCATAGCCAGCTGACCCTCATTGGAAACATCTTTTCCATGAAAAGCCTTCTTTAGCTATGGCGTAAACTTAGCTTATAAAAAAATTGCAGGTAACCCCTAGTATCAGTGCTTTTTACTATCGTCAGTATTATCTTCTCGATATTTGCAACAAGGGTGCACATTGTCATAGGCTTCTTGGGTTGCCTTTAATTCTTTAGAATCATGGCCCACCTCAGCTATTGCAGATTTGATTTCCATGGAATTGGTCTTGCGTTCATCGATAATCAAAGAAAGCTCATGGGTTGGAATATCCCAAAGGGCATACTTTACGCCACTTACCCCTAAGGCAGCTTTCTCAATCCGCATTTTACACATTTCACATTTTCCATTGACTTCAAAAGTCATCTTTTTGTTTTTGTCTTGGGCAAAAGCAATACTTGTAATCAACACCGCTATAAATACCACCAATCTATTTTTCATCTTTTTTTTATTTGTAATTATGACTTGAATCGAAATCCAACATAAACCATGGTTCCCAAAATAGGAGCAAACACTATTGTGGTATCAAAATTTGCGCCAAAAGGGTCATTGGCACCCAACACTGGATTATCTTGTCTAAAATTAGTTAAATTTTCTCCACCCAGATACGCTTCAAATTTTTTTGAAAAGACTTTTGTGATTTGGGTGTTCATTAAACTATATCCTTCTACAAAATCATCCAGTTGAAATTCAACAGGATTTGAGGCCGTACTTGGCAGGCGCTGTTTCCCTAAAGCATGTAGCGTATAATCAAACCGCCATTGTGAACCATTATCTTTTAACACGGTATTGTACCCTAAATTTAGGAAATAGCGATTTCGAGCTTGTAGGGGTTGTTGCAATAGCCCAGTCTGATAATCCGTTTTAACGTCATAAAATTTATATGCCGTTCTCAACTCAACTCGAGGTATTATTTCATGATTGAGTTCTATCTGAAAGCTATTTGCAAAACTTTTACCATTTAAATTTGCAAAACGTACTGCCCTAGGGTTTTCCCAATCAACAACTATCTGATTTTCAAAATCAGTTCTGTAAAAATCAGCTGAAATATTCCCTGGGCGTTCAAAAAGAGTAAAACCTTGCAAAAAGCTAAATCCAAAATTGATTGCTTTTTCAGCATCAAAACCATAAATATTTCCTCCATTACCATCTAATTGAATCACTCTTGAAGAAGCAAATAAGCGTTGGTTTTCGGCAAAAATATTTGCAGCTCTACGACCAATACCAAACGAACCTCTTAAACTGGCCTTTTGCCAAGGCGTGTACCTAATATGAAACCTTGGCGTGAAAAAATTTCCCAACCTATTATGGCTATCAAAGCGCAAGCCTGCGGTTAAACTCACCTTTTCCATATTATTATAACTGTATTCAAAAAAAGCACCTATAGATCTATCAATCCTATCAAAGTTTTGAGTGTTCACCAATTCATTGTACCCATCGTAGGCAACAGTCAGCCCAGTCTTAAACTTATTTTGTGTATTCCCGATAATAGAATTGAAAATAAGGTTTGAATACAAACTGGTATGCTCAATATTATATTCATTAAAACCATAGTACGAGTCTTGCTGGTGGTCACTGTACGATGCTTGAAAGCCAAAACTTTGGTAGGGTAATTCTGGAAACACATAACCTAACTTAATTGAAGAATCAAAACGCTTGGTATCAATTTCACTTCCCCATGCAATTGTTGTAAACTTATCGGTATCAGGATTAAAATCAGTTTGCCCTACCTGTTTTTCATCATTTAAAAAACGAATATTGAAAAAACTTACCCATCCTGTTTCAGGGTTTTGATACTGCCAACGGTTTTGAATATTTATTTGTGTGGCAAGGGGTGCATCCAAAAATCCATCATCATTGTTATCAACCTCAATGCTTCTATTGTTGCCGTGTAAATAAAGGCCTGTACTCCATTTATCAGAAAGCTTTTCATTAATATGGGCGTTCAACTCTAATCTGCCATTTCTATTGGCATAACCATTGATAAAAAGGGAATTATCCGTTAATGGTTTTACCAATTCGGTATTGATCTGACCAGATATGCTTTCGTAACCGTTCACCACACTCCCCGCTCCCTTGGTAATTTGAATACTCTCAACCCAGGTTCCTGGCGTAAAAGTCAATCCATAAACTTGCGAAGCACCTCTCACCATAGGTATATTCTCTTGCGTAATTAGTAAATAGGGACTCGTAAGTCCTAACATTTGAATTTGCTTTGTACCGGTTAAGGCATCATTAAAATTAACGTCAATAGCGGGGTTCGTCTCAAAACTTTCTGATAGGTTACAGCAGGCGGCTTTTAATAGTTCAGCACTATTGACCGTTACCACATTTTGGGCAGCAAAATAGGTTTTTTGTACCGCATCTCGTTTTTTCTCAACCACCACCTCGTCCAATTGATTTGAAGCCCGTAACCGATGTTTGATTTTTTTCGGTTTTAAGACGGTAAGCGTATCAGATTTAAAACCAACATAACTGATAATCAATTTATCATACTTAGGGTCAAAAGGAATTGCAAATTGCCCCTTTTCGTTAGTGATAGTCCCTATTGGTGAATTCAACCAATAAATATTGACACCAGAAAGACCAATTTCTTGACCATTTGAGCTATCGTCAAATACCAATCCCTCCACTTTTTCTTGTGCAAAAAAGTATAAAGGGAAAAGCGTAATCAAAATGAACTTTTTCATACTAGTTTACTTAAAACAACCAAATCAACATCATACCAGCCATTGCCAACATAATGGCATTCTCAATAAAAGTGGCCTCAGTCATAGGCAGTTTTAATGCCGTTCCCAAACAGGCGCAGCGTATGCTTTTTTTATCCAATAAACTTTTGGTTACACCTACGGTAGTAATCCCTAAAATAACGATAGTGACCACCAAAGCTATGGGTATTTGAATACGCATTAAAAAAAACAAGCCAAGCGAAAGCTCAATAAATGGATAGACCCAGCCATAAGCAGGAATAATCTTTGCCAATGGATCATACATACGAAAGCTATCGGGGAACCCTTTTAAATCCAACAACTTAAAGAAGCTGAATACAATGTAAAACATTCCCATAAAATCTAGCATCGCCTCGGAAGTACTCCAGTCTTTATAATTCAACAAAAAGGCCGCTACAAACAAATAGGCAAATATCAGCAGTAAAGGTTTTAGCTGTTGCAATTTTGATTTTTCTTCCTCCTGAGCCATCATTTCCATAACATGATTTCCCTTTTCAGAAATACTATATTTTTCTGGCAAGGCCGATTTAAACGTGTTCAAACCAATATGTGCATTCATTTGAACAACCGCCTCGGATTTCTCCAAATCTATTTCCACGGCTTGCACCCCATCTATAGCCGACAAATATTTATTGACCGATGCCACGCAGCCATTGCAGGTCATTCCCGTAACCGTATAGGTATGTTTCATCTTATTGTTCTTTGTTTTCTTGATCAACTTTAGGCTGCGTCACTTCTGCAAAATTAAACACATTGATTTTACCGTTTCTGTAATTTATCACGTAAAGCTGCATACCAAACAGCATCAAATCCGTGGCCTTTTCAATATGCTTTGAGATTTCCTGTTGTAAGTTTCCATCAAGGTCAAAAATGAGGACGCGGTCATTTTCAAAATCGGTGACAAATACTTCTTGCTCTGATACAAAAATACCGGTTGCGGCATTCATTTTTTGGTCTTGACCCATCATTTTCACAAAGTTTCCTTTTTTATCAAAGGCTTGCACGCGGTTGTTATATGCATCAGCTACCCAAATTAAGGAATCGGTTAGCTGCACATCTGTTGGATAATAAAATTCGCCTTCCGCTTTGCCTTCTTTTCCAAAAGAAATCCATTCGTCGCCATCAGCATACAGAATCCTATTGTTATAGAAATCTGCTATCGCCTTTTGCTTACCTAAAATAGAGACACCAGCTGGGGCGTCTAAACTATCCTTTAAAGTAAGTGCTCCTAAGACTCCTGTTTTTAGTGTAGCAATGTTATCTGCTCCGTATTGCGGAATGAAAATGATTTCCCCGTTCGCATCAATATGCATAGGTCTTTCCAAAGAATCTATAGTCTGTTCAATTTTGCCTTCCGCATCTATCTGTACCAAGCGGTTATGATCTCCGTCGGAAAGCCATAGTTTTCCATTTAGCTCGGTAATACCAATAGGGTTCACCCCATCTAACTGGATAGTTTTTGAAAAGACCCACTCTTTTGGCAGCTGCTCTTTTTCTTTACAAGAGGCAACAACTAATAGCCCAAATATTACTATGTATATGTATTTCATCATTTATTTTTTAGTCGTTAGGACGCAATCAAAAAGTAAATTGAACAACCTTGATTGTGCCACTAGCTATAACTATTTATTTGCTTATTCTATCGTAATGGCAACAGGCAGGTAGCTGGTCATAAGTTCCCGTTTCTGCTTTATAATTCTTAGTATCGTGCCCTGATTTTGCAATCGCCGTTTCTATTTTCGACAAGGTGGTAGCGGCCGCATCAAAAGAGACCTTCATCATTTTGGTGTTCTTATCCCAAGAAATTTCTGAAACTCCGACCACGCTTTTTGCCGCTTTGCTGATTCGTGCCTCGCACATACCGCAATTACCGCCTACCATGAGGTTTTTGGTAACGGTACCTTCCGTTATTTCAGAAACAAATTGCCCTGCAGATTCTTCTATCTTGCCATCTGCTCGTTCTATTTTGGCAGTAATCGGCGTATACCCTGCTTTTTCCACCTGTTGTTGAACAGCAACTAAAGTCAACTCTTTTTCCGCTGGATAGGCAAAACTGAAATCACCCGTCTCAATATCGATTTTTACATTCTTAATGCCCTTAAACTCCTTGAACTTTTTCTCCAATCCATACGCGCAGAAAGGACATCCGAGTCCGTCTACCTGTACCATAAATGTATCCATTGCTTTTTGGGCATTTGCTCCAAACACGGTCATCATCCCGATGACCAATGTGACTACTATTGTTTTTTTCATGTTGTATATTTTTTAAATTGAATTACTATTTGTTATTACCTATTGTTACTTGTTCTATCTTTTAAATCAACCTTGTACCTATGTCAGTTCGAGTGTTTTTTCGAAATAAAATGGAGAAAAAAGTATCGAGAACCGATTTGACCCAAAAAGGTTCTCTCCCGAAATTTTGGGAACACTTGATTTTCCGATGAAAAATCTCCAAATCAAGCACTCAAACTGACATATTGATTTATTTATCATTCTTTAGCAACTTCTTTTTATCATCTTTTAAAACGTAAATCGACCTCCAAAAAATAGGCTGTACCGCAGATTTCTGCCCACCTCAAAATCACTCACCAAAGGGACTTGAACCGATAGTTCAAAAGTGGTCGCCTTTCTTGCATATTGAATTCCTTGGGCGTATAGCAACTGATACCAATCGCGCTCTACCAACCAAGAACTGGTATATTCAAAAAAGAGGTTCACTTGTTTGTTGGGGTACTGCGGTTTCAATAACGGAAGTCCAAATCCCAATTTATAGCGGAATTCGTCCATAGTACCATCTGGCATTGTATTATAGCCCAGCTCATTACTAATGCCATATTTAAGGGTCTCGTATCCGGCAATGATACCGTAATATCCGGCATACTTGCCCATACTTAAATCCATTAAATCCAGTTCCTCTCCCGTGGGTAAGGTCTGTACCGTTTTGGCAGCTACTCTAAAGGTCTTGCCCGTGGCATCCTTTCTGAAAAATTGATACTTGCCCGTTATCTTAATATCTGCCAACGAACTACCGCTTGCCCCATTATCAATATCATAGTTCAGGTAAGGAATATCAAGGCCTATGGCCGAGTTGGATGAGGGCAAATAGCTCATCATTATAGGGACATAGGCAAATGTGCCCCGCTCTGTATTCCTTATTTCGGTTAAGCTTCTTGCGGTAAAACTACCTGCCCCGAGCATTATGGGCTTGTCTGCCGTAATAGGCGGGCCCTGCGCCACAGTTAAGCTTGTGTACCCTATTAAAATGGCTAACAGCCAAAGTGTATATTTCATTAAATTTTAATTTGATGTTTCCCAAATTATTGGGCGCTTTTGTTTTGTACCCCATCTTAGGCTAAACCTAGCGGAGTAAATTCCAAAAATATCCTCAAGCGAGGAATTACATCAAATTAAAAAAGTTTCATCAAGCAACTGTATGTCCTTGATGAGGAGTGGTGGTGGATAATACTCGTTGACATTTGCTTGCTGCTGCACAGTAGTGAACAACCCAACGTAAGCTTGTGTGAAAGCAACTAAGAAGACCTGTTGGTCTAGGCTGATATCGTTAAACGTAATCTTTAAATCATCTTGGCCTTGTAGGGTAAATGATTCGTCGCCACAACAATGGTTTTGTTTATCAGCATCTTCTAATAAAGCCATTGCGGCATCCATACCACAATCATCAGCTTCAACAAAAAACGCCACATCCATTACGCGACCCATACATATATGCTTATCAACCGTCCAAGAGACCGTTGAAAGCACCAAAAGCATGGCCATAAGTGCCGAAGTTATTTTTTGTATTACTTTTTTCACAAAGCAAAGTTAAGAAAACAACTGGCAGCACCATATTTTTTGTTTTTTTATTAACTTCCTGAAAAAAGGAAAAATGCTTCTAAAAAATACATTTTCAAATAGTTGTGTTTTGTTCATTACCTTTTTCTCCTTTCTGTTTTTTGGCCTAGCACAGACAGATGCAACCCAAGAATCTTTTATAGCAGACTACCAATCTTATTTTAAATCTGAACGAAAAACTGTTCATTTACATCTCAACAAGAGTACCTTTATTACCGGTGAACATATTTGGTTTAGCAGCTATGTTTTCAATCAAACCAAAAATTCACCTAGCACAGAAGAAGAATATGTATATGTAGACCTTCTAGATCAAAGTGGTCAAGTTTTAGACGCTAAAACTTTATTGTTCAAAAATGGTTCTGGCAAAGGTGATTTTCTGCTAGATGAAAGTCTTGAAACGGGTAACTATTACCTGCAAGCTTATACTTCAAACATGCAAAATTTTGAAGAAGATGAATCTACCGTTTACCCTATTCAAATTAAAAATATAGCATCTGGAAATTTCGGGATTCCAGAATTCAAAACTAATCGAGATTCCCTTCAAATCGCCATTGCTGCCGAAGGCGGAAACCTTGTAGAAGGCTTGTTCAACACTTTGGCCGTGCGAACCACGAATGCCTTTGGTTATGGCTTGCAACCAGACTCGCTATATCTTGCAGACGAGAACCACGCCAAACTAGCTGCTATCAGCATCGACAAAAATGGATTGGGAATATTTTCACTTTTACCTCAAAAAAATATAAAGTATGAGCTTATAGCCTATATTAATGGTGGCATTATCAAAAAAAGTTTACCCCTACAACAGCCTTTTGGACATACCTTATCAGTAGATAGAAATCATACCAAAAAGCAATTCGTAATTACATTAAACGCTAAATCTCAACCAAACCAAAACCTAAGACTTATACTTCATAAAGACGGAAACGCTATAGATTTACCCTTAGCACAAAATACTTTAAAAAAACAGGCCTTGATACTTTCGTATGATGCGATGAACCCAGGAATGAATACTATTTCGTTGTTAAATTCCAAAGGGCAAGTTCTAGCAGAACGATTTCTCTTTCACCGGCCGCTTTTCAATACTTCAAAAATTGAACTAAAAAAACCAATTTCCTTTAAAGATTCGATATCGGTAGCATTCCATAAATCTGAAATACTGGAAAATGCCATGGTGAGCGCCTCTATTTTACCAGGAAATTCTAGAGCAAGCACATATTCAAAAAAAGCCTTTTACAGTATTCATCTTGAAAAATACCTTGATTGGCAAGATTGGCAAGATTTGACCGTAATCAATTGTCAAAAAATTGAAGATCTTTATTATTTAGATAAAGTGACCTTATTAGCCAATGCTAAATACAAATGGTCCAGCATTTTGAGCGAAAAGTTACTTGTTCCAATACAACAAAATCTTACAGCAACACTGGAAGGTTACATTAACGCCTTCAAAGAAAACAACGATTCATTACAGGTATTGCTATACTCTAAAGAAAATAAACTGTTGTCATCAACTTCCGTTGATAACGAGAAAAAATTCTCTTTTAAAAATATTGTTTTGGCAAAAGGCTCTAAAATTAATTTGACACTTACTTCAAAAAAAGGAAAGCCCATATATGCCAACTTTTTCTATACCATAAAACCAAGCATTGCAAATTTTCGATACCGCTACCAGCCTAGGCAGTTTCATTTAACCAACACGTCAATCAACACGCCAGATGATGAGCAATCATCTTTTAAAAAAATTGAACAATTGAATGAAGTAACTGTAACCGCAAACAAGCTGAAGTATCAAAAGTTCTTTAAAAGCTACTATGGCGTTAAAGTAGATAGCACAATTGGGATGACTACTTTGATGGATTTTCTTTCTCAACAAGGATATTATTCCATGTTCATTAGCACCTCGTATCCAGACCCAAGAAGGGCGGGCAGCGTACAAACTGGGAAATTTTCAAAACGATGCGGTGGGTATATTTTTCCTACAATTATGATAAACGGTAAGTTCGATGCCTACATCGATTTATATACCAATATTAGAATGGAGTTCTTAGACGAAATCTATTTTGACCGCCCTACTTCTTGTTCTGCAACAGTTGTTGTTTTCACCAATGAAAAGTATAACAATAGACCGCTCAGTGAAAATGAAAAGAAAAGCAAGGAATTCATTGTTGACAACGGATATGATGTTCCCAAGGCTTTTGAGCGCCCAGCTTATTTTAATACTACCGAGGATAGCTTTACTAAATTTGGCATCTTATCATGGTCTCCATCGCTGCTATCGAATCCTGAAAACACAATTACCCTTGTTGCCCCACTAAACAATCAAAATTCTGTGAAAGTTGTACTCGAAGGAATGACAACTACCGGTGATCTTATTTCTGAAGATTTCATCTTTAGCATAAAAGAATAATACTATTTGATATTTACATCCCATGATTTTTTTTTGAAAAAAAAGACGACTTTTACACCTCGTTTTAATGAGTTCTTAAATGATGTTTGAAGATTTAAAAAAAGAAGTACAAAGCATTCTCACAAATTCAACAGATTCCAATGCAACAATGCAGCAAATTTGCGAAGTCTTGAAAAGTAAGATTCCGCATTACGATTGGGTAGGTTTTTATTTCAAAAATGGGGATAAGCGTGAATTAAAGTTAGGCCCTTACGCAGGCACACCTACAGACCATACCATAATTCCGTTTGGAAAAGGGATTTGTGGCCAGGTCGCAGAAAGCAATCAAAACTTTGTGGTACCAGATGTTCAAGCCCAAGACAATTATATTGCTTGTAGCATTACGGTTAAATCAGAAATTGTAGTTCCCTTATTTAAGAATGGTGAAAACATTGGCCAAATTGATATCGATTCAAACACCCTTGACCCGTTTTCAAAAGAAGATGAGCGATTTTTAGAATTTGTAAATGCAGAAGTTGCTAAAATTCTTTAAAACTTCATGTATTTTGTTGATAAACCAATTCAATCTGCGCTTTTAAAAGAGGTATTTTTGAGGCTTAATTTTTGGCAACAACACTAATAAATGAGCACCATTAAAAAAGCTACTTCTGCACTTATTTCAGTTTTTCACAAAGACGGCCTAGAACCCATAGTTAAAAAGTTTGATGAACTTGGTATTACCATATATTCCACTGGTGGCACTGAAAAATTCATAAAAGACCTTGGAATAGCTGTAGTACCAGTGGAAGATGTTACCAGTTATCCTTCTATTTTAGGCGGACGGGTAAAAACATTGCACCCAAAGGTTTTTGGGGGTATTTTAAACCGACAAGACCATGATGGGGATATTGCCCAAATGCAAGAATTTGAAATTCCACAATTGGACCTCGTCATTGTTGATTTATATCCTTTTGAAAAAACAGTGGCCAGCGGGGCATCTGAGCAAGACATTATTGAAAAAATTGATATTGGAGGAATTTCATTAATACGTGCGGCGGCTAAAAATTATAAAGATGTGCTTTGCGTTTCATCAATGGAAGATTATTCCGATTTCTTAAACGTTATTACTGAAGGTAAGGGCTCAACCACTATTGAAGACCGAAAACGCTTTGCGGCGAAAGCCTTTAATGTTTCTTCGCACTACGACACGGCCATCTTTAACTATTTTAATCAAGATGATAAAGAAGCAATATTAAAAATAAGTGAGCAACAAGGCCAAGTACTGCGTTATGGTGAAAATCCACATCAAAAAGGATTTTTCTTTGGTGATTTTGAAGCGATGTTTGATAAACTCCACGGTAAAGAGCTATCATACAACAACTTATTAGACGTAGACGCGGCAGTACTTTTAATGAATGAATTCAAAGGAGATGCCCCTACGTTTGCTATTCTAAAACATAATAATGCTTGCGGACTGGCGCAGCGAGAAAATATACGTCAAGCCTATATTGATGCATTGGCCGGTGATCCTGTTTCGGCTTTTGGAGGTATTTTAATCGCAAACACTGAGATTGATGCTGCTACGGCCAACGAAATACATCAACTCTTTTGTGAAGTGGTCATTGCGCCAAGCTATTCGAATGATGCCCTTGAAATTTTAAAAGGCAAAAAAAACCGTATCATTCTAATTCAAAATGAGGTTAAGTTACCTGAAACCATAGTTCGAACTTGTTTAAACGGGTTTTTGGTACAAGACAAAGATTTCAAAACAGATGCTATTGCTGATCTATCATACGCTACTACTGCGAAGCCCTCTTCTAATGAGTTAGATGACCTCATGTTCGCATCTAAATTATGTAAGCATACAAAGAGCAATACCATTGTCATTGCAAAAAACAAACAACTCTGCGCAAGTGGCACCGGACAGACCTCTCGCGTTGATGCCTTGAACCAAGCAATTCACAAAGCAGGTACTTTTAATTTCGATTTAAAAGGTGCGGTTATGGCCAGTGATGCATTTTTCCCTTTTCCCGATTGTGTTGAAATTGCTGACAACGCTGGTATAACCAGTGTAATTCAACCAGGCGGCTCTATTAAAGATCAATTAAGCATCGATTATTGCAATGAAAATGGGATATCAATGGTAATGACTGGCACACGTCATTTTAAGCATTAATTTCATTACTTTTGCCGATAAAATTTACCGTTAATCCGATAAACAAACTTTTCTATGGGCTTTTTTGATTTCATGACCGAGGAAATCGCTATTGACCTTGGCACCGCTAACACCTTGATTATCCATTTAGACAAAGTAGTAGTTGATAGTCCTTCTATTGTTGCTCGCGACCGTGTATCTGGTAAAATCATCGCTGTTGGTAAAGAAGCCAGTATGATGCAAGGTAAAACACATGAAAACATTAAGACCATTCGTCCTTTAAAAGACGGGGTTATTGCGGACTTTGATGCCTCAGAAAAGATGATCAATATGTTCATCAAAAATATTCCTGCGCTAAAGAAAAAATGGTTTCCACCAGCATTGCGGATGGTAATCTGTATTCCTTCAGGAATTACCGAAGTAGAAATGCGGGCGGTACGGGAATCTGCGGAACGCGTTAATGGAAAAGAAGTGTATTTGATTCATGAACCTATGGCTGCGGCAATTGGTATCGGTTTGGATATTATGCAACCAAAAGGAAACATGATTGTTGATATAGGTGGTGGAACAACAGAAATTGCTGTTATTGCCCTTGGCGGTATCGTTTGTGATAAGTCCGTTAAAATTGCGGGAGATGTATTCACAAATGATATTATTTATTACATGCGTACCCAACATAACCTTTACGTTGGCGAAACTACCGCAGAGGCGATTAAGATTGAAATAGGCTCAGCTACTGAAGATTTACAATCACCTCCGGACGATAAATCAATTCAAGGACGGGATTTATTGACCGGTAAGCCTAAACAAGTTCAAGTATCTTACAGAGAAATTGCAAAGGCACTGGATAAAAGTATTTTACGCGTTGAAGATGCTGTAATGGAAACCTTGTCGCAGACACCTCCAGAACTGGCTGCTGACATTTATAACACCGGAATTTACCTTGCTGGTGGTGGCTCCATGTTACGCGGTCTTGATAGAAGGTTATCCCAAAAAACAGATTTACCTGTTTATATCGCCGAAGACCCTTTAAGAGCCGTTGTTCGCGGTACTGGTATTGCTTTGAAAAATCTAGAACGCTATAAAAATATCCTCATAAAATAAAAAAGGATTAACACTCAATACGGATTACCCCCACAGAATCCATTTAATAAAATTGAATGCAACGGATTATCAATTTTATTCTTACTTATAGAAATACGGTTCTGTATCTATTTTTGGTGCTTGTTTCGTTGACCTTTACAATAAGGTCGCATTCGTACCATCAATCAAGATTCTTTAATTCTTCTAAGTGGCTCACTGGAAGTATTTACAATAGCTCGTCCAAAATCACCACTTATTTTAATTTAAAAGAAGAAAACGACAGATTGGCCAAAGAAAACGAACAACTTCGCTTTCAACTTTTTAACACCTTAAATGACAGTGTCACTGAATCGGATGTGAACCTTGATTATGAGGTTATTCACGCAAAAATTACAAAAAACAGTTATTCCTCTCCCCGTAATTATATCACTATAAACAAAGGAGAAAAAGATAGTATTACCCAAGATATGGGCGTAATTACTACCAAGGGTATTTTAGGTATTGTTGAAAACACCTCAACTAACTTTGCCACAATACAAAGTATTTTGAATACAAAATCCACCATTAATGCAAAAATCAAAAACACCAACTACTTTGGATCCTTGATTTGGGATGCTAAAGCATACAACATTGTTCAACTTATTGATATTCCAAGATTGGTACCCGTTACCGTTGGTGATACTGTGGTTACTGGCGCTATGTCAAGTATTTTCCCTGAAAACATTCCTATTGGGATAATTCAAAAATATAGCTTGAACGAAGCTCAAAGCTTTTACAACATAGACATCACGTTGTTTAATGATATGGCGAATATTAAAAATATCTATATCATAAAAAACAAAAAACGTAAAGAGGTTTTAGAATTAGAAAAAAGAACTATCAATGCAGAATAATCCAGTATTTCTTACCGGAGTTCGTTTTGTACTGCTAGTATTGGTACAGGTACTTATTTTCAACAATCTTAACTTTTTTGGCTTTATAAACCCTTTGGTTTATGTGCTATTTTTCTATTGGTATCCAATTAGGGAAAATAGGGCTGTTTTTATTGTATTAAGCTTTGCCCTAGGTCTGGTGATTGATATTTTCTCTGACACTTTGGCCTTACATGCCATTGCCTCAGTGACCGTTGCCTATTTTAGGCCTTTTTTAATGCGATTTTGCTTTGGAGCCAACTTTGATTTTCAAGGGTTTTCTTTTAAGAACTCAACCCAACTTCAACGCACCACTTTTTTATTGTTCTTAATTCTTGTACAACATGTCATTTTCTTTTCGCTTGAGCTATTGAGTTTTTCACATATCCTATTAATTTTGAAGAAGATACTTTTTACGGGTCTTTCAACGTTTTTAATTTGTATCCTGCTCAGTTCGCTTTTTGCGACCGAAAATGATTAGCTTGTATTAAATTTCTTTAAAGGAGAAGATGAAGAAAATACTTTTATCATCCATCATTGTGCTTATTGGGATTACCTTTTTGGGTAGGCTTTCCTATTTGCAGATTTTTAGTTTTTCTCCAAATCAAATTTTGGAAGATCCTGCCATTAAAGAAGTCTTTGATTATCCGGAAAGGGGCTATGTTTATGACAGAAATGGAAAACTATTGGTAGGCAATCAACCAGCTTATGATGTCATGGTCATCCCTAGAGAAACAAAGACTCTTGACACCATTGAATTTTGTGAATTACTAAAAATCAGTAAAAGTGATTTTATTTCAAAAATGAAAAAGGCAAAACGCTACTCAACACGTTTGCCTTCAGTACTGGTACCACAATTAGCAAAAGAAGACTACGCCAGGTTACAAGAAAAAATGCGAAAATATACCGGCTTTTATATTCAAAAAAGATCTTTACGAGATTATATTACCAATAGTGCTGCAAATGTTTTAGGCTATATTAGTGAGGTAAACGAAGCCGACCTTAGAAAAAATTTGTACTACCGCGCTGGTGAACTTACAGGAAGAACGGGTATTGAAAAACAGTACGAAGAACTATTAAGAGGCAGAAAAGGGGTTAAATATATTCAGAAAGACCGCTTTAACCGCGATATAGGCCCCTATAAAGACGGCAAATTAGATACATTACCAGAACTTGGAAAAGAGTTGCACATTACACTTGAAAAAGAATTACAAGAGTATGGAGAGCGACTAATGAAGGGTAAGAGAGGTGGTATTGTGGCTATTGAGCCTGCTTCTGGAGAAATTTTGGCCATGATTTCTGGTCCTACGTATGACCCTGCGCTTTTAGTAGGTCGCGAACGCTCAAAAAACTACACCAAACTACATTATGATAGTATTAGCAAACCTACTTGGGATCGTTCTATTTTAGCACAACCCTCCCCCGGGTCTCCTTTTAAAACACTAAATGCCTTAGCTGCCCTACAAGAAGGGGTTATTGATACGGAAACGAAGTTTAAATGCTATAATGGATTCTACGTAGGCAAAACCAAAAGAGGCTGCCATTGCGGTGGTGGAACACGAGACCTGAACTCTGGTATTTTCAATTCGTGCAATGCTTATTTTGCTGGTACTTTTAGAAAAATCTATGGTAAGTATACAACTACGGATGAAGGAATGGATGCTTGGGAAAAACATATGAAAAGTTTTGGCTTGGGCAACTATCTAGGCACCGATCTCCCAACCGGTGCACCTGGCAGAATCCCAGATAAAGCTTATTATGATAGAGCCTATGGTGATAATAGATGGGCGTCTTCATTTATTATTTCAAACGCTATAGGTCAAGGTGAAGTGGCTGCTACTCCCATTCAACTTGCAAATATGACGGCAGCCATAGCAAATAGAGGGCATTATTACATCCCTCACATCATTAAAAAAATTGGGGATCAACCCAGTATCGATTCAAAATACAAAGAACAACACCATACTACCATAGACAAAAAACATTTTGAACCGGTTGTTGAAGCCATGGCAAATGTTTATACTTATGGGACTGCAAATAGGCTTAAAATACCTGGCATTTCTATTGCTGGAAAAACAGGAACTGTGGAAAACTTTACCAGAATAAACGGGGAACGCGTGCAGCTGACAGATCATTCCATTTTTGTAGCTTTCGCTCCAGTAGAGAATCCTAAAATAGCCATAGCAGTTTACATTGAACATGGGTATTACGGTTCGCGTTATGCCGGGCACATTGCCTCACTTTTAATTGAAAAATACATAAAAGGAAAAATTACCAGAAAAGACTTAGAGAAAAGAATGCTTGAAAAAACTTTAGAACAGGAGTATGCCAAGCCACTAAGCGGGGAACCTTTTAAGATTAACGAGTATGTCTGGTAAGAGTGTCCTTAGACGATTAGATTGGCTTACAGTTCTCTTATATTGTGTTTTGATGTTTTTTGGTTGGATTACGATTTACAGCACCACATTTACAGATGGTTCCAATTCAATTTTTGATTTTGGTACACTTTATGGAAAACAGCTTTTTTTTATTGGTATTTCACTTATACTTATTATCGTTATTATGTCGCTTGAGGCCTCTTTTTTTGAGCGATTCTCCAGTGTGTTTTATATTCTTGCGATTTTATTGTTACTTGGGCTATATGTATTCGGAAAAACTATTGCCGGGGCAACATCATGGTACGATTTAGGTTTTTTCAACTTACAGCCTTCTGAGTTTGCCAAATTAGCCACTGCACTGGCCATGGCAAAGTACCTCAGCGATATACAAACCGATATCAGAAAGGTAAGGCATCAACTTTACGCAATTTTAATCATACTCATTCCAGTACTATTGATAGCACCCCAACCCGATCCAGGTAGTGCGCTCATCTATTTTTCACTGTTTTTTGTTTTGTTTAGAGAAGGACTACCCATTAAGTATTTAGGCTTTGCCATTTTATTGATACTCCTTTTTATGAGCACTTTAAAATTTGGTGTTGTTTGGGTCTGTATTGGCCTTGGTATATTGACCTCCCTGTTTTTTTTCTTTAAAAAAAACAGGATAAAAATTCCTAAAGTACCGCTAATTGTTTTTTTAATCTCTTGTTTGGCCATATCCCTTTCGGTAAACTTTGTTTTCAAAAATGTATTTGAACAGCGGCACAGAGACCGATTTAGTTTGTGGCTAGGCCTTGAAAAAGACCCTATCAAACTAGAACAGATTAAGAAAACTATAGGTTACAATACCTATCAATCTGAAAAAGCCATTGAATCAGGAGGCTTCTTGGGAAAAGGATTTCTTGAGGGAACCCGCACAAAGGGTGATTTTGTACCCGCACAACATACGGACTATATTTTTAGCTCAGTTGGTGAAGAATGGGGTTTTGTAGGGACCGCATTTATCATTATCATATTTACGATATTCTTTTTAAGGCTGATTCATGTTGCCGAGCGACAAAAACGTGAGTTCAGTAGAATGTACGGCTATGGTATTATTTCTATATTATTGATACATTATTTTGTGAATATTGGAATGGTGATAGGCTTACTGCCTACCATAGGTATTCCGCTACCATTTTTTAGTTATGGTGGTTCAGGGCTTTTATTCTTTACTGCGATGTTGTTTATATTCTTAAAAATGGATACTGAAAGGTTAAAGGAGCTTTAAAATTTCCAACCAGAAGATGAAGCGGTTTCTTCAATTTTTTGCTGTATAACTGCTGATTTTTTAAAGAAAAAATCAATTTTTGTAAGGTGTTCGAGTTCGTCAATAGCAATCACAAAATTTTTCAGGGGTAAATCACTTTCTTTATTGGGCATTAAAAATGCGACTGCCTTAATATCACTTCCATCTTTTCTAAAAACAATTTTATAAAATTCTTCTGGTATGTCTACATCTTCAGCCCCAATTTCTTCCAAGCCATTCTTTAATACCCCTCCTGTAATCACGTATAAATCGCCATAGCGCTTGCACCATTGACGTATTTGCATTTCAAGCCTATTCCATATTCCCGCGTTAAACTGTCTGTTCTGTGGTGAAATATTACTGGTGTAAAAAGTCTCGTTATAGGCATATTCGGAAAAACGGCGATCACCTGCTGGGCATAAATGTCCCCTATCATAACCAGAGCCCTTATAGTTGCGCCAGTCTGCAGATTTTGATTTCACCTTTGGATCTTCAATAAAGTAAGGTCGTTTGCGATCGTCATAGGTCAAATGCTCTTTTTTTAATTGGTACGCTAGCCATTCTGCTTGCTCATAAGGTTCATTGTACGACAAGATATAGTAGTCATGTTCAACGACACTGCCCGTGGTAGATTTTGGTAATAAATCTTCTTCAAAAGCAGTAAGGTTCTTATCAGAATCAGGATTTGTGTACGTGCTAGGGGTATAAAAATTTTCGAATAACCAAAAGCCAATAACGCATACCAATAGGAGTACTGTATAAATGGTTTTGTTCTTATTTACCTTGTGAATGCGCATAGCACTGAATATATCTTAAGAATGGCAATTTAGTGGATAAACCTAAAAACCTTGTCTATCACTTGTAAATAATTTTAGGAATAGAAGTTGCTTAAGCTTAATTTTATCCGCTTTATAAGTAATGGCCATCTTAACAACAAATATCATTGAAGCAAAAACCGTACTAGACGCAGGAGGTTTAGTTGCGATACCTACCGAAACGGTATATGGTCTTGCTGCTAATGGCATAGATTCTGACGCCGTAAGTAACATCTTTAAAGCCAAAGGTAGACCTAGTAACAATCCGTTGATTTTGCACTTTGCAAGCATTGCTGATATGGAGCCCTATATTGACTTAACTGACTTTTCTGAGCAACTAGGATTACTTGCCGAAGCCTTTTGGCCCGGGCCATTAACGCTATTACTGCCAAAATCGGAAAAGGTTCCTGAGATTACCACTGCAGGACTATCAAGAGTCGCTGTACGAATTCCTAATCATTCCTTAACCCTTTTGCTCTTAGAACAATTAAACTACCCTTTAGCAGCGCCTAGTGCAAACCCTTCGGGTTATATCAGTCCTACAACGGCTTCGCATGTTCAAAAACAGCTCGGTAATAAAATTGATTTAATCTTGGATGGTGGACCTAGTGATAAAGGGTTAGAATCGACTATACTTGGTTGGGATGAAAACGGCTGGCCAACCATTTATAGAAAAGGGGTCATTAGTGCTGAGGCAATTGAACAGGTACTTCAAAAATTACCTACTACCCAGCTTACGCATCCAAAAACTTTAGAAGCACCGGGAATGCTTTCTTCACATTATTCGCCCAACACCAAAACCATACTCAGTGAAAATTTACCCAAGACAATGGGCAATCATAAAAATAAAAGCATTGGCCTTATTACTTTTCAAACGGTTTATCAAGGTGACGTTTTCATAAAACATCAAATTGTTTTATCAAAAAAAGGCTCTTTTGACGAAGTAGCTCAAAAACTTTATGCCGCAATGCATGAGTTGGATGAATTGAACTTAGATGTTATCATCATTGAAAAGATGCCAGAAACAGGCGTGGGTACCGCTATAAATGACAGGCTGACCAGAGCTGCTTATTCCGAAAAATAAAAAAGCCCTGAAATTTAGTGTTTCAGGGCTTTTTTATATCCTTATCACAAACTATCCTTTTACACTAGCAAGTTTAGGATTCTTGTTTTTCAGTGAATTCAGCTTTAAATCTTGAAGCACATTGATAGCCTCTTCGATATAAACATCTTTAGCTAAATCAGTATGCCATCGGTTACGCTTTTCTCTCAAAATCGCGTCTTTTGTAAAGAGTTCTTCCTCATATTTTAATGATTCAAAAGTTAGTTTAGAATCATAATCAGAGAGCTTTTTAAAGTATGTGGACTTGCTCTTATTTTTTTCTTGCGTTGATTTATATGCTTCATAATTTAATGAAACTGAGGTTTCATCTTGTTGCGTGCGCAACCATTTTGCATTTTCCTCAATAAGTTTGATTTGAGAATTATCTTGCAATCTTGCTTTACTTTTGGCTATAGTTTCCTCATAGTTGATATAACCATCCCAAACTTGATAATCAGCAGGTGAAATTTTATCCCAAGCTAATGGATTCTCTTGATCACGCTCACCTAAGTCAATATAACTATAACGGTCTGGCACTACAATATCACTTTTAACTCCTTCTAGTTGGGTCGATCCCCCGTTAATTCTATAAAATTTTTGGGTAGTCAACTTAATAGCTCCCAAATCACCATGTTCGCTACTTCTAACAATATTATCCAAAGGAATCACATTTTGAACTGTTCCCTTACCAAAAGTCTGTTTGCTACCAATTACCACTGCTCTCTTATAATCTTGCATGGCTGCGGCTAAAATCTCTGAAGCCGAAGCAGATAGTTCATTCACTAAAATCACCAATGGACCATCCCACTGAATACGCTCATCTTTATCTTCATGAATTTCCTTACCCTCACCAGATGACCTTACCTGAACTATTGGACCGTCTTTTATGAAAAGTCCGGCCATTTCAACAACGGTTTTTAGCGAACCTCCACCGTTATCTCTAAGGTCAAGAATCAACCCTTCTGCACCCGCTTCTTTTAGACGCTCTACTTCTTTTGCGACATCTGTTGCAGCATTTCTTTCTGTATAATCATCAAAATCAATATAAAATTTTGGCAGATTTATCAATCCAAACTTTACATCTTCTTTTATTACCGTGGCAGATTTAGCATAAGATTCTTCGAGTTCCACCACATCCCTTGTTATTGAGATTACATCTATGGTACCATCTACTTTTCTCACGGTCAAATCAACTATAGTACCTTTAGGGCCTTTAATTAGTTTTATGGCATCATCCAATCGCATGCCAACAATATCTGTTGGTGCTTCCCCATTTTGGCCTACCTTCAGTATCTCATCGCCAACCTCAAGGGTTTTAGCTCTCCAAACCGGTCCACCAGAAATAATTTCCACTATTTTGGCACCTTCCGGCTTTTTTGAAAGCCTTGCACCAATACCTTCAAACTTACCTGACATACTAATGTCAAACTTGTCTTTTTCTTCGGGAGCAAAATAAAAGGTGTGGGGATCAAACTCGTCAACGATTGTATTGATGTATTGAACAAACCAATCTTTGCGCTCTAAACCAGCAACAAAATCAAAAAACTCATCCAAGGTTTTTTTTGTGTTTTCTCTAGATGCCTGCTCAATTTCAGCAATAGACATATTCTTAAGTTCGGCGTTCGCTTCTTCTCTTTCTTTAGAGATTTCTACATTAGCGATATCACCACCTTCAGCACCGCCAGATAACATTACTTTATCCTTGATTTTAATTTTACCATCGTAAACACCAAGGGCATTGTATTTCAATTGTTTTCTCCAACGTTCTTTCAATTGTTTCTTATTGGCAGCATAAACCTCTTCTTTATAATCGATATTGATATTTTCATCTGCTGAATAATCAAAAGGTTTCTCCAAAACGTCTGCGTAGATAGCCTTCGCCTCATCCATTCTTTTCATCAAACGCTGATACACCAGATTGAAGAAGGAAATATCCGTATTCTTAATTTGATCATCTATTTGATATTTATACTGCTCAAACTCGCGAATATCACTTTCTAGAAAATATCGCTTTGTCGGATCTACAATGTCAATAAAATCTTCATAAACACTGGCTGAAAATTTATCATTGATGTCTTTTGGTTCATAGTGACCACGTTCCAGAACATAGGTAATAAGATCCAGTAGTAACTTGTCCTTATCATTGGTCTCAAAAGATTTATTGGTAAAACTGCAAGAGGCAACTGCAATTAATATGACTAAAAAGCCTAGCACAAAGTTCTTTTTCATAATACTTTTTTTGGGACTGGGTTATTATTGTTAAATACGGCTCAAATCTGCCATCAGTCATCGTTTACTACTATACTAATAGTCTAAGATACTGAAAAAATCATGCCACATTTGAGGCTTGGTTTTAATTTTTTGTTAAACAGCAACAACTCCCTATCGTAATGAAAAACGTATTTTTACAATAATAATTATATCGTATGTCAAAACCCCTTATTCTTGTTACAAATGATGATGGAATTACCGCCCCTGGCCTTCGTTCTTTAATAGCCTTTATGAAAGACCTAGGCGATGTTATTGTTGTAGCACCAGACAGCCCACAATCAGGTATGGGGCATGCCATAACCATTGACAGCACCTTATATGCCAAACAAGTGGTTATCGATACGGAAAAAGGGGCGCCAAATGAATATAGTTGCAGCGGAACCCCAGCTGACTGTGTTAAACTTGCACTGCAAGAACTATTGGATAAAAAACCTGATATCGTCATCAGTGGAATAAACCATGGTTCAAACGCCTCTATCAATGTTATTTATTCCGGCACCATGAGTGCTGCAATAGAAGCAGGTATTGAAGGTATACCGGCTATTGGATTTTCCCTTTGTGATTATAGTTGGAATGCCGACTTTTCTCAACTGGGCAAGATTGTAAAACGAATTGTTTCCGAAGCTTTAGAAAACGGAATCCCAAACGGGACCGTGCTTAATGTAAACATTCCAAAAACAGATGACAAAACCCCAAAGGGTATTAGGGTATGCAGACAGGCGAGGGCAAATTGGAAAGAAAAATTTGATAAACGCATTAGCCCAACAGGAAAAGAATACTATTGGTTGACCGGAGAATTTGAATTATTGGATAAAGGCGAAGATACCGACATACATGCGCTTAAACAGGGTTACGTTACCATCGTACCCACACAATTTGACTTAACGGCACACCACGATATTCAAAATATTAATAACTGGAATCTCAATGGATAAAAGAAAAAAAGAAGTTTTGATCGGTATTTTAGTAGGTATCATTGCCAATACCATAGGCACCCTATTATATATCGTAATTTTTTCCAATTTAAGCATAAAAGAAACTTATGCAGCCGCTGTAGCACAAGGTCATGTTGGCAGCATTCTTGCTTTAGGGGCAATTTTAAACCTGATTGCCTTCTTTGGATTTTTACGAATCAAAAGAGATGCGCGCGCAAGAGGCGTAATGATTGCAACTATTTTAACCGCCCTTGTTATTGTTTACTACAAGATCTTTTGATATGAAGTATTATATCATTGCCGGTGAAGCTTCTGGAGATTTGCATGGTTCAAATCTTATCAAAGAACTATTAAAACAAGATGCCAATGGCACGGTTCGATGTTGGGGCGGTGATTTGATGCAAGAAGCGGGTGGTGATTTGGCAAAACACTATAAAAGCATGGCTTTTATGGGTTTTTTAGAGGTGATCAAAAACATCCCTACTATTTTTAAAAACATTAGATTTTGTAAATCAGATATTTTAAAGTTCAATCCTGATGTTATCATTTTTATCGATTTTTCAGGGTTTAACTTACGGATTGCCAAATGGGCGAAAGAACAAGGTTTTAAAACAAATTATTATATCTCCCCTCAAATATGGGCCTCACGGGCGAATAGAATCCATAAAATCAAAAGGGATATTGACAAAATGTTTGTGATTTTACCCTTTGAAAAAGCTTTTTATTCAAAATATCAATATGAAGTGGATTTTGTAGGGCATCCATTATTAGATGCAATCGATAACAGTCCGATTGTTGAAGATATGGTGCTTCGTTCCAAAAACAATTTACATGCTACAAAACCTATAATAGCATTATTGCCGGGCAGCAGAAAACAAGAAGTGCAAAAAATGCTCGCCATGATGCTCTCGGTCGCCGATAGTTTTTCGGACTATCAGTTTGTCATTGCAGGTGCCCCAAGCTTAGATAATGAATTTTACACACCCTTTTTAAAAAAGAATGCTGTTGGTTTTGTATCAAATCAAACCTATTCTTTATTACAAAATGCCCATGCAGCACTGGTAACAAGTGGTACAGCCACTTTGGAAACCGCATTGTTCAAAGTACCACAAGTGGTTTGTTATAAGGGAAATTGGATTTCTTATCAAATTGCAAAGCGTATTATCACCTTAAAATTTATTTCGTTGGTCAATTTGATTATGGATAAAGAAGTAGTCAAAGAATTGATTCAAAGTGAATTAACTGCCAAAAATTTAACTTTTGAACTTCAAAAAATCATCTCGGGCCAAACTAGAGATCAGATTCTAGGCGATTACGATATTTTGGCTAAAACATTGGGTGGGTCGGGAGCAAGTAAGAAAGCAGCCAGTTTGATCATTGAAAATTTGTAATTTTATATACCAAGAAAGCATATTCTTGAATGTTTAAAAAAATACTTGTTCTCTTTATATCGATTTTGCTTACAGGTTGTTTTGCCAAAAAGAAAACAACCTACGGTAAGAATAGAACGATAACCGTGAAATCTTCAGAAGAGCGGCCCTCAGATAAATCTGAAAAATCAAAAGATGCCATTATAAATGAAAAGGCTGAAATGGTTATTGAAAAAGCTATGACTTTTACCGGAGTTCGTTACAAAAATGGAGGACAAACCAAAAAAGGAATGGATTGCTCAGGCTTAATCTATGTTGCCCTAACCGAAAATGACATTAACTTTCCAAGGGTCTCGTACCAAATGGCAAACGAGGGTAGTCAAATTAAACTTCGTGATATTCAGAAAGGAGATTTACTGTTTTTTAAGACCAGTAAACGTGGTAAAAAAATCAATCATGTAGGTTTGGTGGTTGCCGTAGATGATGAAGTAAAATTCATTCATTCTACCACTTCACGAGGGGTTATTGTATCTTCCCTTAGAGAAGGCTATTGGAATTCGGCCTTTGTTAAAGCTACACGTATTCTGTAATGCAACTTTTTAATTTCGTTTCTGTTAAGCTCGCCCTTTGTTTAATCATTGGGATATTATTGGGTTTTTATAGCGAACCTAGTATGTTCTGGGTTGGTTTTTTACTGATTAGTGCCTTTATGCTGCTATTAATACGTTTTAAGGTTTCAACTAAAAGTAAGATTCCTTTTTTTGAACTCTTAACTGGTTTGACTACTATACTTTTAGGCGTATTCCTCATTTCATTAACAAATCCAAAAAATATTTCCAATCATTATTCTAAACATGATATGGCCGGTGCAAAGCTTTGGCATCTAAAAATAAAGGAGGTATTAAAGCCAACAGCTTATTCCCACAAGTATGTTGTTGCAGCGAAAACCTTGGAAGGTAAAGCGGTATCAGGCAGCATACTGGTAAACATTCAAAAAGACTCCTCCTTAGCTCTATTCAAAGTCGATGATGAACTGGCTGTTTTTTCGAATGTTGAAGCTATTTCAAAACGCCTGAACCCTTATCAATTTGATTATAAAGATTACTTAAAGAAGCAAGGTATCTATCACCAATTGCGTATAGATTCCACTTCTTTTTTCATAAAGGAACAAGCGAGCAAAACCCTTGTCGGAATTGCAGCAAATTTTCGAGCCACCCTTATCAATAAATTAAAAAAAGAAGCCTTTGGCAAAGAAGAACTAGGTGTGATTCAAGCATTACTACTGGGGCAACGAAATGATATTTCCGAAGCGGTTTATACCGACTATAAAAACTCAGGAGCCGTACATATTCTAGCCGTTTCTGGCCTTCATATTGGCGTTTTATTGCTTCTACTGCAGTTTTTATTACAGCCCTTGACTTTACTACCACAAGGAGGGAAAATCAAACTAATTGCTATTCTCATCTTACTTTGGGCATTTGCTTTTGTTGCCGGTTTATCGCCTTCCGTAGTTCGCGCTGTAACCATGTTCTCCTTTTTGACCTATGCACTTTATTTGAATAGGCCCTCAAATACTTTTAACATCCTTGCGCTATCGCTATTCTTTATCTTATTGGTCCAACCCCTTTTTCTCTTTCAAGTGGGATTTCAAATGAGTTATGCCGCGGTTTTTGCCATTGTTTGGATATATCCAAAACTGCAACGGTTTTGGTATCCTAAAAATTGGCCGATCAGAAAAATATGGCAATTACTTTCTGTCAGCTTTGCGGCACAATTAGGTGTTTTACCGTTGAGTTTGTTTTATTTTCATCAGTTTCCAGCCTTGTTCTTTGTTTCGAACCTAGTCATCGTTCCTTTTTTAGGATTGATATTAGGCCTTGGCATTTTGGTTTTACTATTGACAAATTTTAATATACTTCCAGATTTTTTGGTGACCCTTTACAACCAAGTGATAAAAACAATGAATACTATCATCGGCTGGATTGCCCAACAAGAAGGTTTTCTTTTACAAAACATTCCTTTTGACCGTGTGCAGCTTATTTTAGGGTTTTGTATCGCTATTACCCTTATCTGGGCGCTAACCAAAACCGAGTTCAAAAACCTAGCACTACTCTTTTTATGTTTGATTGGTTTTCAAATATGGATACTCTACAAAACGTATGAAACATCGCAAACGGAAACAGTGTTGATTACCCATCAAACAGCAAATACCATACTACTGCACCAAAAAGGGAAGGTTTTAAGGGTATTGGGCATAGCTGATGATTTTTCAGAACGTATGATAACGGATTACGCTGTTGCAGAGCGTATTGATGCTATAGAAAAAAGTAAACTACAAAATAGTTATACTATTGGAAATCAAAGCTTCTATATTTTGGATAGCCTTGCGGTGTACCCTAGTGAAAAAAATCCGGATTATTTACTGTTGACGCAATCGCCAAAAATTAATTTAGCTCGTTTTTTAGATTCCATTCAGCCCACACAAATCATCGCGGACGGAAGCAATTACAAAAGTTATGTAAAGCGTTGGCAAACCACTTGCGCTAAAAAAGAAATCCCTTTTCACTATACCGGTGAAAAGGGAGCTTTTTATTTGGAGAGGGAGTAACGAATTAATGTACGTTACCCATAAGTTTTTTAATTAAAGGTGATGCCAATAGCACTATTAAACCAGCACCTAAAGAATAATAAGCAATCAATTCAAAGCCTTCGGTATATACAGTAAGTGTATCAAAACCACCTACGTTTTTATCTGTGCTCTCTATGGCCAGCTGTTTTCCAATAAAACCTACAACTTGAAATGCAAAGGCGGATGACAAAAACCAAACTCCCATCATAAAAGCTACGATGCGTTTAGGAGATAAATCTGTGATTTTTGAGAGACCAACCGGAGACATAAATAACTCTCCCACCGACAATAAAAAATACATTACCAACAAATACGTGAATGGAACCAACCCATCTACATTAGCACTATTAGCACTAATGGAGAGAATATAAAAACTAATAC
The DNA here is from genome assembly GCA_964353095.1 of uncultured Flavobacteriaceae bacterium. Lineage (GTDB taxonomy): Bacteria > Bacteroidota > Bacteroidia > Flavobacteriales > Flavobacteriaceae > Croceitalea. The sequence goes on from CAYGUO010000004.1 coordinate 37,947, forward strand.
CTGCAAACAACAAGCCTAGTCCAAATTTATACGGTGTTCTTGGATTGCGCTTTGCCTTAGCAAGTTTGGTCCACATCATGGAAATGGGTATGGCCAAAATAATAATCCACATAGAATTTAACGAATTGGTTTGAGAAGCGGACATGATGCCTTCCAAGTCAACATTTCTTGCGGCGAATAATGTTATCACACTGCCCGAAAGCTCATGAAAACCCCAAAATATGGTCATAAATACCGTTATCAATATGGCTACAAAAAGCTTTTTACGCTCATCTAAAGTAGCTTTATACATAATGTTTCCTAGGTATAGTAAAATAGCAATACCAATTAATTTGAAAATGACGTTCACTATGTTCTGATCACCAAAAAAGGTTCCTTCAGCACCCAAAGACTTGTATGCCGAAAGCAAATATGCTATTAAGGGTGCTGATAAAAATGCAATTACAGGAATCAATATTCGTTGCGAAACACCAAAGGTTTTTTTGTCAATACTACTATCTACAGGGGGTAATCCATTTTCTCCAAAAACACCTTTTCTAATACCACTCCAAAAAAACAATAGACCGGTTAACATTCCTATTCCCGCTAAACCAAAACCATAATGCCATCCATAGGTTGCGGCTAACCAACCACATAATAATGGAGCGACCCAACCACCAATATTAATGCCCATGTAGAAAATGGTAAATCCAGAATCCTTTCTGGCGTCTCCTTCTTTATACAAAGTCCCAACAAAGGTTGAAATGTTAGGTTTGAAAAAACCGTTTCCAACAATAATAAAAGCCAAGGCTAAAAAGAAAGCAATATCATTTTCAATTGCCAAAACAAAATGCCCTAATGACATTAATATCCCACCCAGAAAAATAGAATTTCTCATACCCAAGATAGAATCGGAAATTTTACCCCCGATTACTGTAGATGCATAAACCAAAGAGCCATAAGAGGCATAGACAGCTGCTGTTGCATAATCTCTTTCGGCCAAAGCTTCAAAGATTACGTTCACCATATAGAGCGTAAGCAAAGCGCGCATTCCATAAAAACTAAAACGCTCCCACAATTCGGCAAAAAACAAATAGAACAATCCCTGTGGGTGACCTAAAATCTCTCTCTCACTAGCTGGTTTTACTGTATCTGACATATCTTAGTTGGTTTGGTTATAATTTTTCTTTGATAAAATTGGTCATTTTGGTGTATAAATGTAATCGCGTATTGCCACCATAAATACCATGATTTTTATCTGGATAAATAGCCCAGTCAAATTCTTTATTGGCTTGTATTAAAGCCTCTATCATTCTCATGGAGTTCTGCACATGTACGTTATCATCACCAGAGCCGTGGACCAATAGGTAATCACCCTTTAATAGTTCAGGATAATTAAATGGGGACTCATTATCGTATCCTTCGGGATTTTCTTGTGGCGTGCGCATGAACCGTTCTGTATAAATGGTATCATAAAATCGCCAACTGGTTACGGGCGCGACCGCAATAGCTGTTTCAAAAACATCATTCCCCTTTAACAAGCAATTGGTGCTCATATGACCCCCAAAACTCCAGCCCCAAATACCAGTTCTATCTTCGTCAATATAAGCTAATTCACTTAGCTTTTTCGCTGCTGCTATTTGATCTTCAGTCTCATACTTGACCAAGTTCATATAGGTGACTTTTTTAAAATCACTACCCTTAAGTCCAGTACCTCGGCCATCAACACATGCCACGATATACCCTTCTGAAGCCAATAATTGGTGCCAGTAGTCATTACTGCCCATCCAACGGTTTGCCACTTGTTGCGAGCCAGGTCCGCTATATTGAAACATTAATAAAGGATATTCTTTTGACGCATCAAAATCTGCTGGCTTTATCATCCACATATTCAAATCGTTGCCATTGATATTGATTGTTGAAAATTCTTTCGGAACAATTTCAAAAGCTTTGAGCTTAGTTGTCAAGGCTTGATTGTTCTTAATTTCTTTGACCAACTTTCCATTGGAAGCCTTATGCAAAGTGTATTCAGGAGCCGTATTGGCATTATGAAACGTATTGATAAAGTAGCTATAATCAGCACTAAATGCGGCAGCATTGGTTCCTTCTTTTGTTGATAACCGTTTTTTATTCTTACCTCCAGTACTAATGCTGTAGATATCACGATTAATAGAACCGTTCTCAACAGATTGGTAATAAATTCTATCCTCGTTTTGATCGTAGCCATAATAATTGGTCACTTCCCAAGAGCCCTGAGTGACTTGATTCATTAAGTCGCCATCTTGATTATAAAGATAAATATGATTGAACCCATCTTTTTCACTCGTCCATATAAAACTATCGTCCGCTAAAAAAGTCAAGTTATCATGAACATCAACATACGAATCGTCTTTCTCTTCCAACAAAACTGAGGCTGAGTTGTTTTTAGCATTTACTTCATGAAGTATCAAATGGTTTTGATTACGGTTCATGGTTTGAACACTTAAATAATCTGGATTGTTCATCCACTGAATTCGAGGTACATAATACGCATTTTCCAAATTCACTTCCGAAGTGGTGTTCGAGGTTACATCATACAAATGCAAGCTTACCTCAGCATTGACTTCACCCGCTTTCGGATACTTAAACTCGTGTTGAGTAGGGTATAGATCCTTGCCAAAAACATCCATTGAAAAATGGGGAACGTCCGTTTCGTCAAATCGAAGAAATGCAATCTTGGTTCCGTTACTATTCCATTCAAACGCCTGAACAAAAGAAAACTCCTCTTCGTAAACCCAGTCTGTAACACCATTGATAATAGTACCTGCACTACCATCCGTAGTCAATTGTTTCGTGGTGTTGGCGGTAATATCAAAAACATAAATATTATTTTTTAGAACATAAGCCACTTTTGAACCATCAGGAGATAACTCTGGTTCTTGAATTTTCTCTTTTGTTATTTGGACTATATTTTTTGATTTGATATCATACACATAATACACACCCAATCGAGAACGTCTGAAAATGGGTTCTACTGCAGTGGCCAACAATAGTTTTGATTCATCAGCACTAAATTCATAAGAAGAAAAAGTTGGAATTTCAGTAGTGGAAGAAACAATTGTTTCTACCTTTTGAAGTGTCTTATAGTCGTATGTATCAATACTACTTGTACCCGTCTGCCTATTATTGTTTAGCACGGTATATTGTTTGCCATTTTTCATGGAACGCAATACGTCCAAACCTTCTGTTCTAAAGGTGCCTCCCCAGATATCTTCAAGGGTTATTTTTTTATTTTGAGCAGTAAGTACTGATGAAAAACCGAATAGAAATAAAAAAAGAAAAGTATATTTTCTCATTGGAACAAAAAATTGATTAAAAACTATCAAGTTTACTAATAATTTATCGAATAGTAAACTTTACTTCCCTAATTGGCAAACCACAGCAAGATCAGATTAGGTTTTTGGTATCTTTGTTACCACTAAGATTACTATATGCATACACCTGTTGAAGGGTTTTCAAAACTGACCAAAGAAGAAAAAATTGATTGGATTGCCGCAAATTGCACTTCCGATATTGAAGCCACTACATCCACCTTAAAACGTTATTGGAATACTGACCCATCTGTACAAAAAGTACATGATGAGTTTATTGAAAATACCATTTCAAATTACTATTTGCCTTTTGCAATTGCCCCCAACTTTTTAATCAATAATCGGTTATACGCCATGCCTATGGCCATTGAAGAAAGTTC
>CAYGUO010000005.1:0-21987 GCA_964353095.1 uncultured Flavobacteriaceae bacterium
CTCCAATGCACTTGTAGCTATGGTGGATGCCAATGGTACTGGGAATATTACCGATGATGACCTGATGGGTACCGATGGACTTGACTTTGTAGCTACCGATGTAACCGTAACTGAAGGGGTCGGCGTGACCGCTACTTTTGAAGTACGACTTACTGGTGACTTCCAAGATGCCTTTGATGTCGCTTTTGAAACCGCTTTTGACTCTGCCACAGCTACTGACTTTGATGCGCAGGCTGGCAACATCTCTTTCTTAGGAAATGATGGTGAAGTACAGACTATCGTGGTGACCATCCTTAACGACGATATCATTGAACCAACAGAGGGGTATTTTGTAGACCTATTGAGTACGACAAATCCGCTTGTCACAATTAATACACCACAGGCTACGGGTACTATTCTTGATGATGACCTGATGGGTACCGATGGACTTGACTTTGTAGCTACCGATGTAACCGTAACTGAAGGGGTCGGCGTGACCGCTACTTTTGAAGTACGACTTACTGGTGACTTCCAAGATGCCTTTGATGTCGCTTTTGAAACCGCTTTTGACTCTGCCACAGCTACTGACTTTGATGCGCAGGCTGGCAACATCTCTTTCTTAGGAAATGATGGTGAAGTACAGACTATCGTGGTGACCATCCTTAACGACGATATCATTGAACCAACAGAGGGGTATTTTGTAGACCTATTGAGTACGACAAATCCGCTTGTCACAATTAATACACCACAGGCTACGGGTACTATTCTTGATGATGACCTGATGCCTGGTACAGGAATTCAATTTGACAACACCAATGTCATTGTAACCGAGGGTACGGATACCTTTGCAAGATTTACCGTTACACTGATTGGTAATATTGCTGAAAATGTAACTGTTGATTATATCACTAACGATGGTACAGCATTGGATGGTTCCGATTACACTGCAGGTTTGGGTACGATTACCTTTACTCCAACTGAATCGACTTTCAATATTGATATTCCAATTTTGGATGATACTATCATAGAACCTAATGAAGAATTTACAGTGGTTCTTTCTAATATAGTCTCAAACTTTGGAATCGGATTTGTTGATGGTAACACAACCAATACGGCAACAGGTACTATACTAGATGATGACAGTGACCCATCTTTAGGTATTCAATTTGACATCACCAGTATTGATGTCAATGAAGGTGCAGGTACTGTTTCGCTTAATGTGGTATTGAATGCCGATGTGCAAAACGAGTTCACGGTCGAATACCATACCATTGATGGAACGGCCACGGATGCGTTGGATTATACTGGTGTACCAACAGGAACACAGACATTGACCTTTGGGGGTGCAAATTCCAATACACAGCTAATCACCTTGCCTATAATCGATGATATTATCATTGAGGATACAGAGGATTTTAATGTGCTATTGAGTAATATCTCAACTACCTTGGTAACTATACTTGCCAATGACACGGCTGCGGTCAACATCATTGATAACGACGGTAATGAAGGATGGCCCGATGATATAACCATTGAGGCTTGTGATATCATTCCTGCTCCTGCAGATATTACTTCAACAAGCACTTGTGACATAACGGTGACCTTGGTGGAAGTAATTGATGGGGATACCGATAGCTGTCCAACAGAATATACCATTACCAGAACATGGACCATCACAGATTGTGTTGGAAACATACGTGAGCATATTCAGGTAATTACCATTGAAGATACAGTTGCGCCTACTTTTGTGGAAGCACTACCGGCGGATACAACAGTGCAGTGTGATAACATCCCAGATGCCGATGTGCTTACCGCTATCGATAGCTGTGAACCCAACATGGTTGTTGATTTTGTAGAAACCATAACGGATAGTGATTCGTGTCCTTCGGATTATATCATTACCAGAACTTGGACAGTTGCTGATTGTGCTGGGAATAGCGTTTCACATACTCAAGTGATTACCGTGGAAGATACGGTTGCCCCAACCTTTGTAGAGGAGCTTCCTGAAAGCATGACAGTACTCTGTAATGAAGTACCTGATGCCGTTACCCTAACTGCAATTGACAACTGTGACCCTGACATTACAGTAACATTTGACGAGGTAACGACAAATGATGCCAACTGTATGGACGGCTATACCGTGACCCGTACTTGGGCAACATCTGATTGTGCCGGCAACACCGTTTCCCATACTCAAGTAATTACCATTGAACCAACAGGGCCTATTATGGCAAGTCCGTTTGATGAAGAGGTGACCATACTTTGTGGTGAAGAACTGCCTCCAGTGCCAGAACTTACCTTTACGGGAGGTTGTGGGGATTATGACGTCGTTTTCAACGAAGAAACAGAGTTCTCCAACGATTCCGATGACTATATGGTCATCAGAACTTGGAACGTAACCGACTCTTGTGGAAATACCGCAAGCTTCCAACAGATCGTGTTTGTATTGCAGCCACAACTCGAAGAGGTGTTCATTGACATCTGTGTAGAGGATGAGCCTATTGACCTGATCAACTACCTGCCAGAAGGTTTTGACACCAATGGCACCTTCGAAATCGAAAGGGAGGGAACTTATTTGAACAACACCTCTTTTGTTCCGTTCGGACTCGAAATAGGCGAATACAAAATCATGTACTCTTCCACTGAGGGAACCTGTAAGTATTATGTTGATTTCTATATCACCGTCAACAAAGACTGTGTGCCCTGTAACCGTGACGAAATTGTGGTATCAGATGCCGTGACCGTAAACGGAGATGGTATCAACGACTTCTTCGAAATTAAAGGGGTAGAATACTGTGAATTCACTTTCGATGTCATGATATTCAACCGTTGGGGAGACAAGGTATTTGAAGCCAAAGACTACCAAAACGATTGGGGCGGGTTTGCACCTAACAATGCCGTGGGCAACTCAGGTCTTGTTCCTGCAGGTACCTATTACTACATCATAACAATCAATGATGGCGAACAACCCTTAGAACCAATCAATGGCTACATCTATGTGGGGACTGAGTAATTATTTCATGTACTTAAACGGTAATAATAGGATTTGAAAGAGATATACAGTTTTAATGTTTTTTTAGGGAGGGAACATTCATCCCATGAAAAAAACACTTTATCGAGCATGATTAATTTAGGACGAATAAAGAAGTTGTTAAACGTATTAATTGCAGAGTATACTACAAGTAATAGTTTCTTTGTTAGTGTGTTACATCCCCAAGAAGGTAGCATAAAACAAAACTTAACCTATAAAGTTATGAAAGCTTTACATTCTTATGCCTTGTTGTTCGCCTTAATGCTTACATCTTTTATAAGCGCACAACAGCTACCGCAATTTACGCAATACATGTTCAATACAATAGCTGTGAATCCGGCGTACGCAGGAAGTAGAGAGACCATGAACCTTACTGCCTTGCATCGAAATCAATGGGCAGGTTTAGATGGTAACCCTACAACAAGTACATTTTCATTTCATACACCTTTGAAAAATGAAAAAATTGGACTGGGGGTTTCATACATTTCTGATCAATTAGGTTTTGAAAGTACCAATTATGTTTATGGTGATTTTTCATACACCGTACCAATATCATTTGAAGCAAAACTCTCTTTTGGCCTAAAAGGTGGTTTCACCAATTATAACTTATCCAATCCAGATGTTAACGATCCCTTTTTCAATGCCAACTTTAATAGCTGGAAACCAAATTTTGGAGCCGGTGTATATGTGAGCACTAATAGATGGTATGCAGGTTTCTCATCACCTAGAATCGTAAATACTGATTTAAACGAAGGGGAATTTGAAGCCTTGGAAAGAATTAGTTATTACGCTATTGGCGGTTTGGTATTAGACCTTTCGCTAGATGTAAAATTCCGCCCCTCCTTCATAACAAAATTTACCAACGGTGCCCCAGCAACCTACGATTTAACAGCAGGGTTTTTATTCTATGAAAAATTTTGGGCAGGTGCATCTTATAGATTCAATGATGCCTCTAATTTTGGTGCCTATATGGACTATCAAGTCACAAAAGATATTCGTATTGGTTATGCTTACGACCTACCAACAGGAACCATCAGACCTTATACTGGTGGAACACATGAAATAATCTTGATTTTTGAACCAAGACTTGCTAAGAAAACAGACTTATACAAATCACCTAGATATTTTTAAAATAACGTTATGAAATCAAAGAACCTTTTAATTAGTACCTTGACGTTGTTATTGGCAATAAATTTCACTTTTGCACAATCTAGCATACAAAAAGAAGCGGACAAACTTTTCAATAAGTTTGCTTATGCCAAAGCCATTCCGCAATACGAATTGATGGTGGTCAACCAATATAATGAAGACCATGCCTACCAACGTTTAGCTGAATGTTATCTCTTAATGAGAGACTTTGAAAAGGCGATACCTTACTTTAAAAGGTTTATCAAAAATGCTGATACTCCCACAAACTATTATTTCAAATATGCCATGGCCCTAAAAAGTTCTGGGGATGAAAAAGGAGCTCTGGAATGGTTTAAAAAATATAAAAAATTCCATAAGAACGATGCTAGGTTAAAACAGTTTTTAAAAGATGGCAACCTCGCCTCAGTTGTATTTAACAGCGAAGAACGCTATGACGTAGAGCCTGTGGCTTTCAATACGGAATATAGCGAGTTTGGCTCTTATGTGCACGATGGAAACCTATATTTTAGTTCAAGTAGAAAAAGTGGAAAGAATGATGAAGTTTACGGTTGGAACAACGAACCATGGCTTGACATTTACTATGTTCCTGAAGGTAACACCCTGACCAAACCAAGAAAATTAGAGGGGGAAATCAATTCAAAATTTCATGAAAGCTCCCTAGTATTTTCAACAGATTATAAAAACGATACGATAGTTTATTTTACGCGTAATAACTATTTCGATAACAAAGAAGGGTTTTACACTAAAGAAAAGGAAAATAAGGTAATTGAAAATCTAAATAATCTTAAAATTTATAAAGCGGAACAAATTGATGGTGAATGGAAAGTAACCAGAAATTTAAAAACAAACGCTGACCACTACTCTACTGGCCATCCTTCAGTAAATACTGAACGGACACTATTATTCTTTTCCTCTGATCGTCCAGGAGGTTATGGTGGAACCGATATCTATTATGCCAAAATACACGAAAGAGGTGGTGTTGGTCAACCTGTAAATGCTGGGCCTATTGTAAATACCGCAGGTAATGAAATGTTTCCTTTTATCAATAATGAAGGACAATTATTCTTTTCTTCGGACGGACACCTAGGCTTTGGAATGTTAGATGTTTTCGCTACCGTTGCCGATAGTACTGGACAAATTAGAGAAGTTGTCAATTTAGGCAAGCCCTTAAATAGTGAAAAGGATGATTTTGGCTACTATGCATTTGAAAATGGCATTGATGGTTATGTAAGTTCAAATAGAAAAGGTGGAAAAGGTGGGGATGATATTTACAAATTTAGATTTGTTCCTTCCCTTACCGTAGAGGGTATTGTTACTGATGCAATCAACTTGCAGCCCCTTGACAGCGTAGAAATATCACTTTACAATCAAGCTACTAGTGAGTTAATGTCAAAGACCATTACTGATGCTAATGGTCGCTATCAAATGTTGATCAGTAGAAATGTAAATTACCGAATAGATGCTGTACGAAAAACACATCCACATAAGAGTGTGTACTTCAATACGAGAACAACTAGTAGATCAACTAAGCTTATTAAACAAGATATTCAGCTAGAACCTGTTTTGGATGTTAAGGTATTGGCCGGACTTAAGAAAATATATTACGATTTCAACAAAGCAAATATTAGGCCCGATGCTGCTTTGGAACTGGATAAGGTGGTGAAATTAATGACAAAAACCTATCCCGAAATGATCATTAAATTAGAAGCACATACCGACCCTGTAGGAAGTCATAACTACAATGATCAATTATCTGAACGTAGGGCAAAATCAGCTTATGAATATTTGATTGCAAATGGTGTACCTCAAAATCACATCTTATCTTATAAAGGATTTGGCAAAAGAGTACCGATAAATGGTTGTACCAGTAAAAAAGACTGTTCTCCGGAAGAACTGGAGCTTAACAGGCGAACCGAATTTCCTGTTGTACAAATTAAAGGTAACACGGTTACACAAAGCAAATAAGATAACCAAATCAACCAAACTAAATAGCGCCGCAAGTTGCGGCGCTATTTTTATGATTTGATATGAACCCTACTAGACACGACTTCATCAATAGGAATAACGACTTTTCCTTTTTTTGTTTTTAAGGTCATGGTAATATTATCTATAGCTTCAATAGTTCCCTCTAAGTCAGCAATGCTAATTTCATCACCTACCATATAATTTTTTCGGGTGTAAAACATTTTCAATACATCAGCAAAAACATCTCGAGAACCTAAACCAAAACCAAGAGCGATGGCGAACAAGAAAGCTCCCAAAATCATGGTGAAATTACTGGTAATGATCTCAGTATCTATACCAGCTTGATTTAGTGCTGTAATAGCAACAAAAAAAGTGATCATATAAAACAGTAAGCCGCTAATTAATTTAGAACCACTAACCCCCATAGAATCAAAAAGGGCCAACACTGCTTTTTTAACAATGGTTGCTAAATATAATCCACCAACAAAAATTAAAATTGCACTTAACAATGTTGGAAGATATCCTAAAATTGAAATAATACCTTCTGAGATTACTGTCAAACCTATTACCTCGGCAATGACTATTGTAAAGAATAAAATCAAAAGAACTTTTACAGCAGTCAGGGTAATTTTAAGCAAATCAATTTTAACCTCTTTATCACCAAATAATTTAGCTTCGGTAACCTTAGTCGAAAGTGTTTCTATTTTAGCTGCCTTTAAAACTCGTTTTAAAACAAACAAGATTATTTTAAGGAGTAACCAAGCAACAATTAATCCTAAAATTCCTATTATTAACTGCGGTAATAGTTGAACCACATTAGATAGCATATCGCCTAAACTATCTGATAATATCTGTTTATATTTTTCCATCTTCTGTATGTTTTAGTTGGTTATTGTTGTTTGTTGGTTTTAAACATTCCCGAAAATATAGACGAGTAATTAGATGTCACTAACACGGCCATATCTAGAATAAGCTTCGCTATAGCAATATCGTTCATCACTTTTTGCCTCATTTCTGGAGGCACCTCCCGCAAGTCCCGGTTCAATTGTTTGAACGGATTATTAAATTCGTTTGCCATCTATTTTAAGGTGTTATAGATTTCCAATAATTTTGCTTTTGCCCTTTTTAACCGCATTTTTACCGCACTCTCCCCTATTTCGAACAAATCACATAATTCTTTTATTGATGCTCCATCTTGATATTTCAATAACAGAATGGACTTATCTTCTGCACTAACTATTTCTAAAGCTTTGGCCAATTTACTGGCTTTCATTTCATAAATACTTTCATCGGGCACCTCTTCAGTCAATTTATATTCTGTGGCTTCCATTGGTACCGATTTGTCACTCATTTTTCTTTGCTTATTTCTATTCACATAATTAACACAGAAATTATAAGTAAATGAATACAGCCAAGTAGAGAATTTTGAACGCCCTTTAAATGAAGCCAATTTTATGAACAACATCAAAAAAACATCTTGCGTTAAATCTTCTGCTTCATCTTGCGACCTAGCAAACCCGTAGCACTTGTTATACACCATTCTAGAATAGCGATCATAAAGCACGCCAAATAACATGGTGTCATTCTTGGCCACTATCTTGTCCACTAATTCTTCGTCGGTTAACTGACTGTAAGGATTGGCTGTCCCCAATGATTTCTTATCTTGATTTATAAGAATTAGAAACAACCGTTTAAAAAAAGTCACTTTGTTCTTTTTAAGAATGGCGGACAATATACTTTAAAAACACGGTATATTTGAATAAACCCTTATAATGAAAATTGTTAAATCTCTTTTTCTGTTCCTTATTGTTATTTATACCAGTTGTAAATCAGACAAAAAATCGACTGAAAACAGTGTTGTTTCTGAACTCACTATTCTACAGAAAGTTGCTAATGCCCACGGATTTGAAGAATGGAACAAAGTCACTCAAATTGAATTCACTTTCAATGTAGATCGTGATTCCACACATTTTGAACGCTCATGGATTTGGCAACCTAAAAGCAATCAAGTAACCCGAATATCAGGCTCGGACACCTTGACCTACAATAGAAAGACAATGGATAGTCTTGCACTTAAAACCAACGCTGGTTTTATAAATGATCGTTTTTGGCTTTTAGCCCCTTTTAACCTTGTTTGGGACGCCAATAACTTTGAACATAGCTTGGATACAGACCAGACCGCCCCTATCAGTAAAAAATCAATGAAAAAACTCACAATTGTTTATGGTGACGAAGGTGGTTATACGCCAGGTGATGCTTACGATTTTTATTTGGGAGATGATTATTTAATACAGGAATGGGTGTTTAGAAAAGCGAATCAAAAAGCACCCTCCATGATTACCACTTGGGAAAATTATGTAGCACATAATGGCTTTAAATTTGCTATGGATCATAAAAAAGATACCGAAAACTTCAATTTATTCTTTACCAATATAGTGACCATACGCAACGATTAAAGCGAATGAAAAAACTAGTACTGTTACTTCTATTTTGCAAACTATGTTATGGTCAAAATCAAAAACTAGGCGTCGTTTTAGATAAAGAAAATCTTATCCCTATTGAGTTTGTAGACGTTTATAATGGTAATGATAATACCATAACCAATGAAAATGGCAAATACTTCTTGTTATCATCGAATGACTCTATTTCCTTTTATTAACTTGGATATAAAGAATTAAAAACAACTTTTTCACAATTAAAGGATACTGTTCTATTAGCTCAGAGAGCATTTGAGCTTTCCGAGGTTACAGTAACCAATACAGAAACACTTTTTGATAAAATAAGGAAGGCCATACCAGAAAACTATCCCATAGAACAGTACAATGAAAACTTTTTTATTCGCTCATTGCTTCGCTATAACGACACCATAACCCGTATTCAAGACTTACAGGGTAAATTAAATAGAAAAACGCTTCTATACCATGGCGAAATGGAACCAAATAAACGTGATTTCATTTTTGAAGTCGAAAATATGCGACAAGCCGGAATAAAGAATATGCTAGAAAATAAAACTAAAATTTATTTTAAATTTCGTTCGTTGAATGAAATAATTTTAGAAACCATGTCTTTAGGGATTAAGAGGGATTTTTTTGATTTAGAAGAAAACTACTTTGATAACAAAGAAAAAATAAAGGTCTCCTTTGAGTCTAAAAAAGATGTCATTAAAGGCTATACTCAAGGTTATTATATTATTGACGCACAAAATTGGGCCATTTTAGAGTTTTACCTTAATGCAACCATTGCAGATGAGTTTACTGAAAAAGCTGATTTTAAATATAGAACCACTAAAACCGAAAAAAACTTACTATTTAACAAAGACGCATCACTGGATAAGTATGTTTTAAAAAATGCAAAAATCAAACACGCTATTGAAGTTACCGATAGTGAAAACAGCTTCCAGTCCGTTTTTGAATCCGAATACATCCTTAAATCATCAGGACACTTTTCAGCAATGAAAGTGAACAAAAATGTCAATGCAAACAAAGATATTTTCAAACTAAACTTTCCGTATGACAAGAGCTTTTGGGATACCCAAAATCAGCTACTACTAACCAACGAAATGCTATTTTTTATTAAGGGTGTAGGCAAGGAAAACCAAGAATTCGATATCAAATCAAATCTTAGGTAGTCCTAGTTTTTCTATTCAAAACCAAAGTCATTAAAAGTACCAGTACGGCGCAGCCCAATAGTGCTAAAAAACTGGTTTTAAGAGTGAAACCTTCCGCCAAAAAGCCTAATATGACCGGTCCCAGCAAAAACCCAGAGTAACCTGTCCCTGCTATAAATGCAACGCCTTGAGATGATTCTACGCCTTTTACATTCCCACCTATCCTAAATAATTCCGGCACCATTACGGAAAAACCAAGTCCGTTTAATGCAAAGCCAACTATTGCGAACATCGTAGTACCAGACAACACTAACACATAACCAATTATGGCAATAAATGCACCCAAGGCAACCAACTTAACAGAACCAATACGTTGACTTATACCATCACCTAAAAAGCGACCAAATGTCATCATGGCAGAAAAGGCTAAAAATCCAGAACCAATAAGCGCTTCAGGAGCTAAGGTTACTTCTTTTAGGTATAGGGCACTCCAATCAATAATACCACCTTCACTCCCCATACTTACAAAACCAACAATACCTAAAATCAATAGCGGCTTAAATAGCTTTAAACTAAAAGGTTCTTTTTCAACAGGGGTAGCTTTGATATGATAGTATTTTTTGCGAAGCATAAAATTGATTGTCAAAACTATTACCACAGTGCCAAGCATGTGTAAAAATGGGCTGCCAATTACCGGAATCAAAAAACTACCAAGACCAACAAGTACACCGCCCAAACTAAAAAAACCGTGTGCTGCGGACATAAAATTTTGTTTATCCTCTTTTTCAATTTCGGTAACCAAAGTATTCATGGCAATATCTGTTAAGCCATTTGATGCCCCAAAAAGAAATAATGAAATACATAAAGTATAGTAATTAGGTGCTATCAATGGAAAAACAGCTACACTACTGTTGAGCACTACTCCAAACCAAGTAGCACGGCCCACACCAAGTTTATTAATGATTTTTGAAGCAATGGGAAAAATCATAAAGACACCCAATGACAAAAAGAAAATGGCGATACCTAAGTCGGCTTTGTCAATCTGTAATTTTTCCTTGACCGAGGGAATATAGATGGCCCATGTGCCAAACCAAATATTTAAGCTGGTAAAGACAAAAGCGGGAGCGAAATACCTTGGATTGGAAAGTATTAATAAAAGTGACTTCATGGTTTTGGTTGCAAAACGGCAAATCTAGTTTATTTCGATAAAATACCAGATTTTAAAATTTCGCCGAATCGGAACATATCTTCAAAAGAACAATAAAAAGGGGCCGGTGCCAATCGAATAACATTAGGTTCGCGCCAATCCGTAATTACACCGTGCTTCATCAAATAATCAAATAGTGATTTTCCCTCTCCATGAAGAAAAACGGATAACTGACAACCTCGCTCTTTTGGTGTAATAATTTCAAAAGAACTATCTACTTCTTTATCTACTTCATGCAGTATAAATTCTAAGTAGGAAGTCAACAATTTTTGCTTTTCCAGCAATTTAGGCATCCCTACCTCTTCAAAATATTGTAGGGAAGCTAAATAGGGAGCAACCGATAAGATAGGAGCGTTGCTCAACTGCCACGCATCAGCGTTTTCCATAGGCTCAAACTCTGGTTTCATTAAAAACCGAGTTTCTTTTTTAGTGCCCCACCATCCCTCAAACCGAGGAATATCTTTCGTGTTCAAATAGCGTTCATTTACATAAATTCCGCTCGCATTACCTGGACCACTGTTCATATACTTATAACTGCACCAAGAGGCAAAATCTACATCCCAGTCATGTAATTGAAGTTCAACATTACCCGCGGCATGTGCTAAATCCCAACCTACAAAAGCACCTGCGGCCCTGCCTGAAGCAGTAATCTCTTGCATATCAAAAACCTGTCCGTTATAATAGTTCACACCACCAATTAAAACAAGCGCAAGCTCATCACCTATTTCTTCAATTTTGGAAATAACATCTTCGGTACGCCAAAAATGTTCGCCCGGTCTTTTTACAACCTCAACAATAACTTCAGATGGGTCTAAGCCATGGAACCGAACCTGGCTTTGCAGCATATACTGATCCGAAGGAAACGCTTTTTCTTCACACAGAATTTTAAACCGTTTTTTGGTAGGACGATAAAACGAAACCAATAACAAATGCAAATTCACCGTTAAAGTATTCATCACCGAAACTTCTTCAGCCTTGGCCCCAACAATTTTGGCTAATGGTGCAGCTAAACGTTCGTGGTAATCCCACCATGGTTTATCTGCATAAAAATGGCCTTCCACAGCCAAATCTGCCCAATCTTTCATTACATCGTCTACAAATTTTTGGGTGTTTTTGGGTTGTAAGCCTAATGAATTACCTGTAAAATAGATAACGTCTTTGTTATTTACTTGTGGATAATAAAACTTATCCCTGTACGATGCCAGTGGGTCTTTTTCATCCAATTCTCGCGCAAAAGCCAGCGTATTCTTAAACTGCATAGTTCAATTTTTTCTTTAAAATTACGGTTACCAAACTAGACCAGCCGCATTTCACAAATATGTTTTTTAAAACCCACTTTTTGATAAGCTTTTAAAGCGGGTTCATTCTCATCGTAAACCGTAAGTCTAATCTCCATTAATCCTTGCTTACGGCACCAGCTCACCAACTTGTCCACAATTTTTTTATTAATTCCGTTTCCCCTATAATCGACTTCGGTATACATAAATCCTAAGTACCCGTAATACTCATGGTGTAAATAAGGGCGTGCTTGTTTTTTAAGGGCATATCCAGAACTTACTACCTTACCATGAACCTCGGCCACTATTACTTTTACCTCTTTATTCAAGATATAAGCTTTGATATCATAGTAGCTCACGGGATCTTTAGCTATAGTTGGGTCAAAAGGTCGTTCTGCGTTAATCAACTCTTGCTCAAATTTTAAAAGCGTAGTCAAATCATTCAACGTTGCATCACGGACAATCAAGTTTTCCATACTTCTAAAATAAGTCATATTTGGCTATTTTTACGAAAAGTATTTCATGCATTTTCTATCTCCCGACCTTGAGACATATATAGCAAACAATTCAGAATCAGAACCAGCACTGCTGACTGCCCTCACGCATGAAACCCACTTAAAGGTTATTCAACCTAGAATGATTACGGGCCACTTTCAAGGAAGGGTCTTAAGTATGCTTTCAAAAATCATTGGACCTACAACTATTTTAGAAATAGGCACCTATACCGGGTATTCCGCAATTTGCTTGGCTGAGGGTTTAGGCAAAAATGGTCAATTACATACGATAGATATAAACGAAGAACTTTACGATATACAGCGTAAGTATTTTGATAAAAGCGGATTTGGAAACCAAATCACCCAGTATACTGGCGATGCTATTGAATTAGTGCCACAATTGGATATCATTTTTGATTTGATATTTATTGATGCAGAAAAGAAAAATTATGATGCATATTTTGAAGCAGTACTAAAGAAGACCAAGCCCGGAAGCGTCATTTTATCTGATAATGTACTTTGGTCGGGTAAGGTAGTTGCACCCCTTAAAAAATCTGATAAAGCCACCAAAGCGCTACTTGACTATAACCAAAAGTTACAAAACGACCCAAGAGTAGAAACTGTTCTTTTACCCATTAGAGATGGACTTACCCTGAGCAGGGTATTATAACAGGTGTTAGATGTTAGGTGTTAGGTGTTAGGTGTTAGGTGTTAGGTGTTAGGTGTTAGGTAAAATTCCATTTTTATCGAAAAACCTATTATATAAGTTGTAAAACAAGAAACCTGAAGTAATTCCTACCAGGCTTCCAACAATAATGTCCAATGGATAGTGAACCCCAACATAAATACGACTCATGCAGAACAATAAAGGCCAGATAAAAAAAAGAAGCGTCCATTTGAAGGTTTTTCGAAGGAAAAGAAAAACTAACATGGTTATAGAAAACGAACTAGATGCATGACCTGAAAAAAAACTATAATCAGTTGGAGTTTTTAATATTCGAATAAGGGTATTGATTTCTAAATTATTGTTCGGCCTAAGCCTTGCAACCCCTTCTTTGGTTAAATGGGTGATTATAATAATAAACAATACTAAAGAGAGCACTGTACCCACTTTTTTAAAAGCTTCCTTTCTAGGAAACTTCAAAAAAAACAAGGCTATAAAAAATAAAAACAGGGGAATCCAAGTATTGATATTGGTGGTGATTGACCAGAAGGTGTCGTATTGTTCAATACCGAGGCCATTCAAATAGATAAAGGTATCGCGATCCCAGATAAGAAGTTTTTCCAACATCTTACTTGGTGCTTCGTTTTACAGCACCTGTAACATCTTCAACGTTCTTCTTCACCTCATCTATCTCCTTTTTAATATCCTTGGCAAAGTCGGTATTGATGCCTTGTTTATCCGCGCTTTTTTGAATCTCACGCTTTATATCATCGGTAGCATCACGTAACTGGCGCATACCTTTTCCGAGACCTTTGGCAA
The DNA here is from genome assembly GCA_964353095.1 of uncultured Flavobacteriaceae bacterium. Lineage (GTDB taxonomy): Bacteria > Bacteroidota > Bacteroidia > Flavobacteriales > Flavobacteriaceae > Croceitalea. Next base: position 14,193 of record CAYGUO010000005.1, read on the forward strand.
TACCGGGAATTTTATCCGCGCCAAAAACCATTACCACGATAAACATGATAAAGAAAATTTCACCTCCGCTAATGAATAACACCTGCATATTACAAATATAAAGAGAAGTTATTTCTAAACTAAAAAAAGCCCTATGAAATCATAGGGCTTTTCCTTTGTTACAAATTATAACAACTATCCTTTCACCTTTTCTTTGAACTCATCAAAGTCAGATTTTTCATCCTTAATTGGCCAAGAATTGTTGGTCGTATCAATATCAGCAGTCTCCAGTTTTGGATCAACAACAATACCAACCAATTCTTTTTGTGAAGAAATAACCCGTTTTACTTCAGCATCATTTTTCCTCCAAATCTCTGGAGGATACGTTACACTTTCAGTAGTTCCATCAGCATAGGTATATTCCACAATCAATGGCATTGGAATACCGCCCGGTTTATCAAAAGTAACCTGATAAAAGAACTTTGGCTCGTTTACCTGTGCTCTTTCCTCAGCCGTCATATTATCCATCATAAACTCTTTCAAGTTTTGAGAAGTTTCAGATGGGGCTTTCCCTTTTAAATCTTCGTTAAAGTCTTCACTACCTTCTTCTGCCAAATAGACCAATGGAGGTAAGTCAGCCTCCGTTAAATTACGGGCTTCCATATACTCTTTCATCTGTTTGGTAACGTTATTGGTCACATAATATTTCTTGACCTCTTTCACACCAATATCAACATAATCAGTAGTATAAAACCAACCTCTCCAATACCAATCTAAATCAACAGCAGAAGCATCTTCCATTGTTCTAAAGAAATCTTCAGGTGTTGGGTGTTTGAACATCCAACGCTGCGCGTATGTTTTAAAGGCGTGATCGAACAATTCCTTGCCCATAACGGTTTCCCTCAAAATATTCAATGCTGTTGCTGGCTTCGCATAGGCGTTAGGACCTAATTGGTACACATTTTCAGGATTGGACATTATTGGGGATATTCTACTTTGGTCACCTGCCATATAAGGCACAATTTTAGCGGCATCACCTCTTCTTGATGGATACTTATCATTGGGCGCAACAACTTCAGGATACTTTTCTCCAAATTCTTGCTCAGTTAGGTATTGCATAAAGGTATCAAGACCTTCATCCATCCATCCCCATTGGCGCTCATCTGAATTCACGATCATTGGAAAAAAGTTATGACCAACCTCGTGGATGATTACACTAATCATTCCATACTTAGTTCTATCAGAATAAGTACCATCTTCATTAGGGCGACCATAGTTCCAACAAATCATAGGATATTCCATTCCTTGATTTTTCGCATGAACCGAAATCGCTTTATGGTAAGGGTAGTCAAAAGTGAATTTAGAATACGTCTCAATTGTTTGAACCACGGCTTTGGTAGATTGTTCTTCCCAAAGTGGGTTACCTTCTTTCGGGTACATTGAAACTGCCATAACATCTCTGCTACCAAGCTTCACCGCTTGCATATCCCAAATAAACTTTCTTGAGGTTGCAAACCCAAAATCTCGAACCATTTTGCCAGGTTCTGTTTTAAACTTCCAAGTATTTGTTTTTTCGGCAAAAGAACTTTCTTTAGCTTCAACTTCTGCCTGAGTAACGATTAGCACCGGCTTATCATAAGATTTTTTAGCCTGCTCATAACGCTTCATCATCTCTTTTGTGAAAACGTCTTTTCTATTTTGCAACACTCCAGTAGCATCAACAACGTGATCTGCTGGTACGGTAATGCTTACATCGTAATTTCCAAAAGGCAAGGCAAACTCGCCACTACCCCAAAATTGATGGTTTTGCCAACCTTCTACATCAGAATACACAGCCATTCTTGGAAAAAACTGAGCAATCACATAGGCTCTGTTTCCATCTTTTGGAAAAAATTCAAATCCTGAACGCGCACGATTTACGGTATGATCAGGAATGTTGTACCACCATTTTATTGAAAATGAAGTTGATGCCCCACTTTTTAATGCTTGTGGCAAATTGATACGCATCATCGTTTGGTTGATGGTGTGTGATAGTGCCTTACCATTGGCATCTTTCACCCATTCAATATTGAAACCTCCATCAAATGGCTCTGTTAAATACTCACTAGCAAAACTCCCAGATTGATAAGCCAATGGAACTCCACCACCATCTCTTAAGGGTGATTTTGAATCTTTAGCCCTTACGTTTTGGTCCAATTGTACCCAAAGAAACTCTAGATCGTCAGGAGAGTTATTGATATAGGTAATGGTTTCTTCTCCATAGATTTTAGCATTTTTATCATCTAAGACGATGTCCATCTTGTAATCTGCCTGTTGTTGATAATAATCAGGCCCAGGAGCACCAGACGCAGAACGATAGGTGTTGGGCGTTGAAAACTCTTCATACATTTGCTTAAACTTGCTTTGATTCACATGCCCAGGCTCGCGTTCTTTTTTTTCTTCGGTTTCTTGTGCCAAAGCAACTGCTGCAAACAAGAAAAAAACCGAGGCAAAATAATACTTGATTCTATTCATTTTTGATTCATTTTTATAAGTGGAAAAATACTTCTTTTTTAACAAAATGTTAAAACACTACCGCAAGTTTAACATTCCTTTATTATTCTCTTTTATAAGCACAAAACTCTTCTTTTTGCCTTGGTATTTAATATGTACCAAATTTTTTTGTTCTTCATACAAATCGGTTAATACTTCATTCTGTATTTCGATAGATGTTAACTCATCAAACCCAATATCAGGAACCTCTAAATAACAAATGACCACATCGTTATCGTACTTTTTACCAATATAGTTGAAGTCTACCTGTTCCTCGTTTAAACGGATCAAAAATTTGGATTTGAGGTATTTAACTATATAATCTTCCGCGATGGCTGCTTCACTATCAGTCGCCAATTTTGAATCAATACCGTAGCGTTCCAACAGTACAGCATCAAAATCGTCAATAAAAATTCTTGTAGTGATTTGTAGTGCGTCATCTTTTTCAGCATAGTTAATGTTCGTAACACTAACATAAAACTTGTGTGCAGTAAAACTCAACAAGGGCACGATAAGCAACAATAATAGAAATTTTCTTTTCATAATTTTATGTGATATCAATTTTAGCACAGGCCAGGCGGTTATTCAATTTAAAATCCAATAATCATGTTTAGCCCTAAAACGCTAGGGGGCAAAACTAATCTAAACCATTGTTTTTGCGATACACCTTACTTTTCTCAATCAAAAACTGCCATAACTGTAATTCATCATTGTTTTCCAAAAGGGTGGTGAATTCCACGTCAACCTCACAGAAATAAATAAAATCATAAAAATTCTTTTCAGGAATTTTTAAATGACTCACCAAAACGGAATCTAAATAGTTTTCTTCAACACTTTTAGTACTGTTATACCTTTTATCAAGTGCCACCCTTTCTTTTAACATCTTCGTTCGACCACTAAGCCTATTCAATATTTTGTTCAAATTAATAACCATAGCGATACCGTAATAATAAACAAACTTGCCGTTATCCGCGTCATTTAATTTATTCTCACTTTGCGAAATAATTCTGACGTCAGCATTGGGCAAACCCAAAGCCTCTGCACTCACATCTTTTTCTAAAGAAAGGCCAATTACATCTGAGCCTAAATTACCTGATAAGTTAAAAGGTTGCACAGTAACTTCATTCAGCTCATTCACAAACTCTTCAAGATTTACAACAATAAAAGAAGTATTCAATACTGCGCTATTTATGGTCAGTATTTTTCTTTTAAACTGAACGGCAGCAAAAACCAAGGTGTCATTTAACCTAACATTAATTTCAAAATTGCCCTCAGCATCCGTTATCGCTGCTTTTTGCGTGCTGATGTTCTGAATCGTTACCCCTATAATATCCTTATTAAGGGCACTCACCCTGCCTTGTAGCAGTTTAGACTGTGCGGTAAGTAGCTGAACAGAACTAAAAAGAAATAAAGCCGTGATTATTGTTTTAACCCCAATTGATTTGCAATACCGCATGAATTGTTATCCAATTAATCCAAGTCATTATTCGCTCTGTACGACTTGCTTTTTTCAATCAAAAAACCCCATATCTTGAGCTTGTCCTTAGAAGCTACCGCAGTTTGAAAGTTAGCATCAACTTCACAGAAATACATAAAATCAGGTATTTTCTCTTTAGGGATTTTCAAGTCTACCATAAAAATGGAATCGGTATAATAGTTTTGTACCCTTTGTGTTCGAGCATAGGTTTTATCAACCTTCACCCTGTTTTTAAGCATTTTTGTTCTGCCAGTAATGGCGTTAATAATACCATCTATAGGTGGGTTCAAAATCATACCAACATTAAATTTTCCTGCGGTAGCCTGCTGTAATTTGCGCTCACTTTGTGTTATAATCTTCACATGCGCATTTGGGAGCCCTAAAGCTTCCGCGCTAACATCTTTTGCCAATTGAAGCCCCGTAATATCTGAACCTAACTGACCAGAAAGTCCATAAGGGTTGACTACTACTTCTTTAAGCTCATTAACAAACTCTTCAAGCGGTACGGAGACAAAAGAACTACTTAACAGCGCTTGATTGACTGGCACTATTTTTCGCTTAAACTGCACCGCTGAAAAAACTAAGGTGTCATTTAAGCGAGCTTGTATCAAAAATCTACCATCTAGGTCGGTAATTGTAGCGCGTTCCGTAGAAATATTTTGGACCACCACCCCGGTAACATCTTTATCTTTCGCGACTACCATTCCCTTAACTTCTTTATAACCATAGGTTTGTGCAGAAACACAAAAAGTAGACATTAAAAAAAATAGAAGTATACTATTCCTCATTTATTTGAGCCAGATAGGTTTTGCTATGGGTAACCAAAAAATCAATGAGTTGAAACTCATTTTCCTTCTTTAGAAGCGACTGGGAGCCCATTTTATCATCACAATAGAACAAAAAAGCATCTATTTTGTCTTGGGGCAATTTTAAGTCTACCACAAAAAACTCATCATCATAGACTTGCCTTAGTACCTCACTTACCTTTAATGGTGCGCGCTCCTCGCCATCTTGATTTTGTGATTTGAACATTGCTTTGAAAATATTCACAAAATTGATTCCGTCTCGCATTCCACGATTTACCTGAGATTCTGCAATATTTTCAACCTCGGTAGATCTATCGATTTCATATTCTACCTGTTTAAAATCTTCATTCTTGACCTCCAAAAATTTCTTTTGGTTTTCTGGGCTTACCACCACTTCATCCAACTCCGTCACTTTCTCCCTCACTTCAACCACCAAACGACTATTGGTCAATATCTCTTCTGTAATGGTTACAATCATTAATTGATAGTTTACCGCTGTAAAAACCAGCTGGTCTCCCACTTTGGCCCTTATCATAAACTGACCATCTTCATTCGTGATAGTGGCCATCTCAGACGTAGAGTTGATTACGTTCTCGTTCACCACATTATTACCCCTGTAAAGCACTTGACCTCTTAGCATTTGTCTACCATCATCTTGAGCGTAGCCAATAAAAAAACAGGAGAAAATAAGGGCAAAAAATAAGCGGGTTTTCATAAGGTGGTTTTCTATTTCAAGTTTATAAAGAAAATTATACATTCCGTCATAAAAAAAATTGGGAGTGTAAACTTTTGTTAATTCTTAAATATCAATATCATATTTCATGCCATTCCATAATTCCATTTAACCATGGCATTCGTATTTTGTCGTTTAAAGTACAATTTATTTGTTGAGAAGTTTATTTTTGCTTTTGGCCTTAGCTTAATTTAATCAACGGCATCATGACAAAACACCCCTTTTTTACATTTGCTTTGTTATTATCAATCACCTTGGCCCAATCACAAGTTAAAGTGGGCGAAAATCCACAGAATATTGACGCGACATCTTTATTGGAGCTGGAAAGCACTTCAAGAGCCTTGGTAATTTCAAGGGTAAACACAACTCAGATGGAGGCCATAAATCCGTTACAAGGTGCTTTGGTTTTCAATACGGAAGAACAATGTGTTTTTTACTTCAATGGTTCTGAATGGGTCAATTTATGTTCAGAACAGAACACGACCAATGTTGAGTTGGCCTTACAGGGTTCAGATTTAATTTTAACGGACAGTGATGGAAATACGGTAAGCGTAGCACTTGAAGGAGCAATCAATCAGACCTTTAGCACGGATGCTATTGAAAATTTCAGAGAAACCATAATCATAACACAGAATGGTGATAATTTCAATTTTGAGGTAGGTGAAATCACAGGTGAACAAATTGCTGATTTTACCATACAAGGAATAGATTTCGCGCCAGATTCAATTACGGAAGATAAGCTTGCACCCCTATCAGTAAGCCAAGAAAAACTACAAGAAAACGCGGTTGCCGATTTTCAGTTAGATTACAATCAAGTAACCTTAAATGATTTTACCAATGATGCCGGTTTTATTACAGGAGCCCAATTAATCAGTCCAGAATTAAACAATTCCATTACCGATAATAATGGTGCATTCTACAACGACACTCCATTACTTAATGATATCGCCAACAACACCCAAAATATAAACGAACACCTGGCTCAAGATAATGATTTAGATGATCAAAATGAACGATTGACCAATGCTGAAATTCAAGGTAATGAACTTGTATTGATTGAAGGCGGAATAGAGACTAGAGTTGATTTAACATCATTTAATAACACAGGTAGTGATGAGCAAAATCTGTCTTTAAATGGCAACCGTATTGAGATTGACAATGGAGCCGGTGTGAATTTAGAGCTGTTGTTTGAAGCAGACAATATCGCTGTAAATCCTACAGGAAATATAGGAAGTAATGATGTACAAGAGGCGCTTGAAGAATTACAAACGGATATTGACAATTTAAATGCTGGAGGCGGTAATACTGATGAGCAAACACTTGCCACAGACGGTTCACCGGGGAATATTTCCATATCAAACGGGGGTGCTGCAATCACATTAAATGTTGAGGATGGTGATTCAGATGATACAAATGAGTTACAAGATGCAGATGCCGTTACTATCAATCCCATTACAGGTATAACAGGCGGTAATGTGCAACTTGCTTTAGAAGAACTTCAAACCGATGTTGACAATCTAGTTACAGGAGGCGGAGCTGATGGCGTGGTTTCTAATGTGATCTTTGACGGTGCTGACCTCAACTTTACCGGAGCTAATGGCGGTTTTAATGGAGCAGTAGATATTTCATCGCTTGCCGGAGGCGGTGCAGATGGGGTTGTTTCAACCGTAGCTTTTGATGGTACTAATCTCAATTTCACCGGAGCAAATGGAGGTTTTAATGGTGGGATTGATATTTCGTCACTCACTGATGGTGTTGTATCCAATGTCGTCTTAACTGGAAATGAAATTATTTTTACTGGAGATAGCGGTGGTTTTAACGGTAACGTAGATTTAAGTCCAATTCTGGGAGGTACTAATACTGATGAGCAAAATCTCAGTCTAATTGGTGACGATTTAAGTATTGATAATGGTAATTCCGTAAACCTTGCATCAATTGATAATCAAATTGCTACTGAAGTCCCATTCACCCCTTATGTGACTTTAGCGGGTCCTTCAACTCAATTGGCAATTCAGCAATTAAAAGATGAGTTAGATATCGCTACCATAGCAGGCGGTGGTGAGAACCCAACAAACGAATTACAAGATATTGAATTGACAGGCACGATTGTTAATTTAACCATACCAGCAACTCCGGGAAATCAAATAGATTTAGACCCAACTTTTGTTACTGAAGCAGAATTAGCAGTTTTTCCAATAAATGATGGTGATTTTGACCCACTAAACGAAATAGAACTTCCAGATGATGCAGCAGCAACTCCAGGACAAA
>CAYGUO010000005.1:22087-41635 GCA_964353095.1 uncultured Flavobacteriaceae bacterium
AAGCAGACATTGACGCAACATTCGCAACCGATGCAGAACTAACAGCGGCAATAGCAGCCTCTGATGCTCTTGATCTTGATGTCGACCCACTAAACGAAATAGAACTTCCAGATGATGCAGCAGCAACTCCAGGACAAATACTCGCAACAAATGGTGGCGGTGTCTACGCTTGGGTTGATGACCAGAACACTGCTGCCACAATAGTAAGTGCCGATGCGGGACAAATACTCAATACCGGAACCGACGGTGGGGCTCTTTTGATTGAAGCAGACATTGACGCAACATTCGCAACCGATGCAGAACTAACAGCGGCAATAGCGGCACAAGCAAATACCAATTTCGCAGAAAATGACTTACAATTAGATGGTGCTAGAACACATGATTTAAATGGAAACAATCTAGTCTTTGATGGTGCTGGAAATATAGGCATTGGAAATCTACCAGGTGCACCACAAAACAAGTTGGATGTAGCAGGCCAAATACGTGCTAGAGGTGGTTTCGCTTCAACTACCGGCTCAGTCGGTCAGCCCGCTTATGGTTTTTATACTGACGGTGACACCAATACTGGAATGTATAGACCAGCAGCAGATGAAATCGGATTCTCTGTAGGTGGAAATTTAGCACTTAGAATAGATGAACCAACAGCTGGAAATACAGTTGTAATTGTGCAACAAGATTTGGAAATAGGGGGTACGGTAACTGTTCAAGGGATTTTAGAACATCCAGATTATGTTTTCCAAAAGTATTTTAATAATTATTCAAAACTAAAAGAAGATTACTCCTTTCAAAGCCTAAAAGCTGTTGAAACATTCATTAAAAAACACTACCATTTACCAGGGATTCAGTCCGCAAGGGAAATAAAATTACAAGGAGGGTATGATTTAGGGAAAGCGTCTAAACTAAACCTCGAAAAAATAGAAGAACTCTTTTTGCACACCATAGAACAAGAAAAGAAAATTGAGGCTTTACAATCACAAAACAAAGCACTTGATAAAGAACTACAAGCTTTAAAAACAGATTTAGAGTTGATTAAAAAAATGCTTTTAAAAGAAGAAGGCAACTAATGAAAAAAAAACTTCTCATCATATTGTCGCTATTTGGTCTTTCAGCCAGCGCGCAAACTGCATTATACCATGCCGGTAATATGCAACTGCATGATAATGCCGCACTAGGTTTTCATACCAATTTTATAAATGAGAGTGAATTTGAAACCACAACAGGGCTTGTAGGGTTTTATGGTGCTAATCCCTTACAAATTTCAGGTATAGTACCACCTACTTTTTATGACTTGGAGATTTTTGTGGATAATAATTTATTTACCTTCATAAATGTGAACGTGGTAAACAACCTCAATTTTATTGAAGGTGATTTAGAAAGCCCGTTAAATGATTTTTTAGTTTATTACAATTTTGAAAATAATGCATTTTTTACTGGTGAAAATGATAGCGCTAAAATAACCGGTTTCGCAGCTAGCACTAACAAATCAAATTTCTCTTTTCCTGTGGGTGACCAAGACCAACTAAGGCCTTTAGTTTTAGATTCAGGTAATCTTAATGATTTGGTAATTTGCGCTTACTTATTTGAAAACCCTTCTAACCCAGCGTCACTAAATGTAAGTTTTGACATAGATACCAAGGTTAGGGACATTGGTGCGATTACCGATAAAGAATTCTGGATTCTTACGGCTGACCAAGCATCAACAGTTACCATTAGTTGGAATACAAGAAGTGAGCTTGCAAATTTAGCAAACACTATTGAAGATATTATTTTAGTAGGCTGGTCTAAAAGTGCAAATCAATGGATAGCCATTGGAAACACCGCTATAAATGGTGATTTAGACCAAGGGTTTTTAGTTTCGGAAACCTTTGTTCCCAATGATTTTTCGGTATTAACTTTTGGCACTACTCCGCTGCCTACTGATACTTTTGCTGTAAACAACCCAACATTAGGCAACTATTTTCTTTCACCAAACGATGATGGTATTAATGATTTTTTGGTGTTTGACGAACTCGAAAACACAGGTGCTAACCAAGTGTTTATTTTTAACAAATTTGGTCAAAAGGTTTTTGAAGCTTCCAATTACTCCAATAGTTTTGTAGGTGTTTCCAATATTGACAATTTTGTAATCAATAGGGAACTAGGCCTTCCTGAAGGTGTTTATTATTACACCCTTACATTACTTGATGAAGGGTTATATTATCAAGGCTTTGTTTTCATAGACCGCTAATTTTCCCATATTACTTAGTACTTTTATATACGATTTTGATTTAGACAAACGTTTTGTCTATGCGATCCCTTTAAAAATACGATGTGATGCACAGAAGGACTTTTATAAAAACCACTGCGGCGGGCAGCCTTGCGATGACGACCTTGCCCTTAATTTCAATTCATAATGATCCAGAATATTCTATAGTGGAATTAATGGGAAAATCTACCATAGAACTTTTTGGTGAGGGAATTAATCTGCGAAAAGAGGCCCATGATGCTTTTATCTTAATGAAAAAAGCGGCCTATAGTGCAGGTTTTGATATCAAAATAGTTTCCAGTTATCGAGATTTTTACAGGCAAGAAGCCATTTGGGATCGTAAATACATCAGCTATACCGAAGAAGATGGAATGAAGCCCATTGATGCCATTGATAAAATAATCGAATATTCTACCATACCAGGCACAAGCAGGCACCACTGGGGTACTGATATTGATATTATTGATGGTTACCCTAAAGTTAGCGGTGATGTTTTGGTACCAGAAAAATTTGGAGAAGGTGGTCCGTTTGAAGCTTTTAAAAAATGGTTGGATGAAAACTCAGAAAAATTTGGGTTTTACCTCGTATACACGGATAACTATTTTAGAAAAGGGTTTAAATATGAGCCATGGCATTTTAGCTATAAGCCCCTTTCTCAACCAATGCTCACCCAATTTAGAAGAAAAAATATCTTCAAAATGATTCAGAATGAGACCTTTGAAGGCTCAAATCAATTCACCACAAGTTTTCTGAAGAATTACATTCACAACAACATTTTAGATATTAATCCAGACTTACTGTAGTGCTCTTTTTTGTATATTGATAATTTATTTAGAACACTAAACCATGAGAAGTAGAGGAAGTTGGAAAATTCGAATTTTTATTGGCTTGGCTATCGTCGCATTTGCCTTTATCCAACGTTGTAATAATAAAGAAGAAAACCCTTATACCGGACGCGTACAAACCATCAATATGAGTGCTGACCAAGAAATAGCAATTGGTCTTCAAAGCGCTCCAGAAATGGCACAACAACACGGGGGTTTATACCCTGATGAAAGACTTCAGTCTTTTGTTGATGCCGTGGGCAATAAACTGGTCAATAGCAGTATCGCCCGCGAAACTCCTTATCAATATGATTTTCATTTATTGGCAGATGACCAAACTATAAATGCATTTGCATTACCTGGTGGACAGTGCTTTATTACCTATGCCCTGTTCAGTCAATTAAATGAGGCCCAGTTAGCCGGTGTTTTAGGGCATGAAATAGGTCATGTTATAGGACGGCATTCTGCTGAACGTATCGCTGAAAGTAGTTTTTGGCAAACCTTGACCATGGGTGCTTCCGTTGGCGGTGACATGGGTGGTTTGGTGCAAGGTCTTGGTCAAAACACGCTATTGACCAATGGCCGTGATGACGAGCTGGAGAGTGATGAGTTAGGGGTTTTATTTATGATACAATCCGGTTACGATCCTTATCAAATGATCGAGGTCATGAAAATTCTGAAAGCAGCCGCTGGGCCTAACCGCGTTCCAGAAATGCAAAGTACTCATCCTGATCCAGAAAATAGGATTGAAAAAATTAAAGAAGCGATTGTAAAGTATCAAGGTCGATAAAATTGGCCCATTCACCGATATATTATGGTCATCTATCGAATTTGATTACCTTTATATAACCCAAATCAATTACCTGCATTTATCCCTTATTGCTATCTAAATTAAGATGACATGGGAACGCTATTGAATTTTAAAAATATTTACTTAGAAGCATTTGACAGTAATCAACCAAAATATCTGGTCACGCTATTAAAGGCGTATTCCATATTTTGCGCGGGTATGTTAGCAATTGCTATTTATGCTTTTATATATAGAGCTTTTACTGGATTCCATTTTTAATCTCAAAATAATAAGGTACTCTTTTACTTGAACACTATAGGGTACATAAAAAACCCATTGCAATTGCAATGGGTTTTTTGATAGATGAATACACTCCACTTATCCTTTCATAGCTGATTTTATGATTTCAAGTGCTTCGGTCGCATTTGAAAGTTCTGCATGTTTTTTTACGGAATACCCTTTGCCACAACGCGTTTTTAAATTTGCGCCATTTTTAATCAATAGCTTTAAAATTTCAGGCCTGTTGTAACGTGCCGCAAAATGTGCCGGTGTCTTTCCTAATGATTTCTGATTAACATCTTCTCCCAAGGCGATAAGTCTTTTAACGGTTTCTAAATCACCTTTAACTATCGCTTTACAGAAGGAATTGATTTCAAAAGCTGCAATGGCCTTTGATTCCCGAATGACCTCAGGTTCGTTTTCTTTAGAATACCCAAGTAAACTTGTAAACATGAGCGTTATCGCCATGCTTACGGTTAAAATTGTTTTTCTCATGATGGATGAATTTTTGATTATAGATTTATCTGATACTATTATAGACGGCGTATATTCTTCATTGTTACGCCATTAACAGTTATCTAACTTAATTTTAACACCTTAGCATAATAAATTACCAATACCGTCCCCTTTTGACAAGGTGAAACTTTCAAAAAAACTAGTAGTTCACACTAAATCACTTTATTTTTGAATCAAACTATAATGAGTCATGAACAAAAAAGTAATATTGATGATTTTAGATGGTTGGGGAAAATCGCCTGACCCTAAAGTTTCTGCAATCGAAAATGCAAATACTCCATTTGTTGATTCCTTATATCAAGAATATCCTAATGCTGATTTACGTACCGATGGTATGAACGTGGGCTTACCCGAAGGTCAAATGGGCAATAGTGAGGTAGGCCATATGAATTTAGGTGCTGGGCGTATCGTTTATCAAGATTTTGCCCGAATCAACAAGGCCGTTAAAGAAGACACCCTAAAAGACGAACCTATACTTAAAGAAGCATTTACTTATGCTAAACAACATGACAAACCGGTACATTTTCTAGGTTTAGTTAGTGACGGTGGGGTGCATAGCCATATCAACCATCTCAAAGCACTAATTGAGGCTAGCCAGGTTAGCGGTGTAAAAACCTCCTATGTTCACGCTTTTACCGATGGGCGTGATGTAGACCCTAAAAGTGGTAAGGGGTTTTTAGAAAGTCTGGTAGCATTTTGCGCTGATAAAAACACAAAACTAGCTACCGTAATTGGTAGGTATTTTGCCATGGATAGGGATAAACGTTGGGAGCGGGTTAAAAAAACCTATGACCTTTTAGTAAAAGGCAAAGGAACAAAATACGAATCCATCAGCAGCGCGATGCAAGAGAACTACGACAATGGAATAACAGATGAGTTTATAGAACCCATCGTACTTGACCAAAATGGCATCATTAAAGAAGGTGATGTCATCATCTTTTTCAACTTTAGAACCGATCGCGGTCGCGAATTGACCCAGGTTTTAAATCAAGAAGATTTCCCTGATTTTCAGATGAGAAAACTGGATTTATATTATGTGACCATGACTAATTATGATGAGTCTTTCAAAGGGGTCAATGTCATCTATAATAAAGATAACATTAAAGATACTCTTGGAGAGACCTTGGCTAATGCAGGCAAGAAACAGATTCGTATTGCCGAAACAGAAAAATACCCCCATGTAACCTTCTTTTTCAACGGAGGGCAAGAAGTCCCATTTAAAGGCGAACAACGTATTTTATGTCCATCACCTAAAGTGGCTACTTATGATTTACAACCTGAAATGAGTGCTTACGATATTCGTGATGCTATTATCCCTGAATTAAAAAAAGGGGAAGTTGATTTTGTTTGTCTAAATTTTGCTAATCCTGATATGGTAGGTCATACGGGTAGTATGCCAGCAGCTATAAAAGCTTGTGAAGTAGTTGATGAATGTGCCGCTGCGGTCATTACAATAGGTTTGGAAAATGGTTATTCCACAATTTTGATTGCCGACCATGGCAACTGCGACACGATGATAAATCCTGATGGCAGTCCAAACACTGCGCATACGACTAATCCTGTTCCGCTAATCTTAGTTGATAAGGATATTAAAACTATAAAAGATGGTGTATTGGGCGATATAGCCCCAACCATTTTAAAACTAATAGGGATTGAGCGACCTACAGCTATGACGCAAAAGTCTCTTGTATAATCTTTCAAACGATAAATTCTCCTAAATCCAATTATCTTTGCGCCTATGGTCAAAATAAAGACAGCTGAAGAAATAGAACTGATGCGTGAGAGTGCATTGGTTGTATCTAGAACCCTTGGCATGATAGCCGCAGAAATCAAGCCCGGTGCAAATCCATTAAAATTGGATAAAATGGCTGAAGAGTTTATTCGCGAACAAGGCGCATCACCCGGTTTTTTAGGGATGTACGACTTTCCCAACACCTTAAATTGGAGTCCTAATGCCCAAGTTGTACATGGTATTCCGACCAATGAGGTTTTAAAAGAAGGGGATATTATTTCTGTGGATTGTGGTGCTTTAAAAAATGGATATTATGGTGATCATGCCTATACTTTTGAAGTGGGCGAAGTTGCCGAAGAAACCAAGAAACTTCTCAAAGTCACAAAAGAATCATTGTACGTAGGTATCCGGGAATTTAAGTTAGGAAACCGGGTAGGTGATGTGGGTTCTGCAATACAGCACTATTGTGAAAAACATGGCTATGGTGTAGTAAGAGAGCTTGTTGGCCATGGTTTAGGCACAAAACTTCATGAAGACCCACAAATGCCCAATTACGGTAAAAGGGGACGTGGTAAAAAATTCGCTAACGGTATGGTGGTTGCCATTGAGCCCATGATAAACATGGGCACAAAAAATATTCGTCAGCTTAAAGATGGCTGGACTGTTCTCACTGCCGACAACAAACCTAGTGCACATTTTGAGCATGATGTTGCCTTAGTGAACGGAAAACCACAGTTATTATCTACATTCAAATTTATTTATGAGGCTTTAGGCATTTCATCAACTGAAGAAGATGAGTTTAGCAAATCATAATGTCAAAAATTTTTAAATACTTTTTAAATCTGATTCCAAGACCATGGCTTATCAAACTAAGTTATTGGGTTAGGCCACTATTGGCTTTATATCTAAAGGGCAAAAATTACGTGGATCCCATAGACGATAAAGGATTCAGAAAGTTTCTTCCCTACGGTTATGAGAATCCACGAGAAGGTGTTCTTTCACCTTCTACCCTATCATTGGAAAGACACCGATTATTATGGCTTTACCTTGAGAACGAAACAGACTTCTTCACGGCTCATATCAAACTGCTTCATTTTGCGCCTGAACAAGCCTTTTACAAACGTTTTAAAAAACAAAACAACCTAGATTATACCACAACTGATTTAAATTCACCCCTTGCTGACGTAAAAGCTGATATTTGTAATCTACCATTTAAAAACGCTTCTTTTGATGTTATTTTATGTAATCATGTGCTGGAACATATTCCAAATGATACCAAAGCGATGCAGGAGCTTTATCGTGTTTTAAAACCCGGTGGCTGGGGTATTTTTCAGATTCCACAAGATTTAAACCGAGATACTACTTTTGAAGACGATTCTATTACGGATAGAAAAGAGCGCGCCAGAATTTTTGGTCAATATGATCATGTTAGGGTTTATGGAAAAGATTATTTTGATAAACTGCGAAAGATTGGATTCGATGTAGAAGAAGTGGACTACACTTCAAAATTGAGCTCAGAAGATATTGAGAAATACCGTTTAGCAAAAGGTGAAATCATTCCTTTGGTACGCAAAAAACAGGTTATTTAACTAATACCTTTTCAAAACCTTTCGTTAGATAGGCCTGTATAGAATCTTGCTCTCCCAAATAGATAATATAGGCTTCTAAATCATCACGCTTTGCCAAAATATTCTTTGAATCTTCCAAATCCATTACCATAAAAGTGGTTGCATACGCATCTGCAATCGCACAGTTATTAGCAATAACGCTAGCAGCAAGTACTTTAGAATTTTTTGTAAATCCAGTTAATGGGTTAATCGTATGTACATATTTTTCCCCAGTTTCCTTATCAAATCTAAATTTGCGATAGTTGCCTGAAGATGCCAATGCTCTATCTTCTAAATTAATCACCGCTGCAGTGCCCCTTTTTAGGTGGTTATTTGGCATATCAATACCCACAGTCCATTGTTTTTGCTTTTGAACATTAGTGCCTTTACTCAGTACTTCGCCCCCTACCTCTACCAAATAATTTTCTATACCCTTATGCGTTAACATCAAACCTAACCTATCAATGGCATACCCCTTGGCAACAGCATTAAAATCAAAGCGAATTTCCTTTTTTTCTTTTTTGATGCTGCCGTTTTCCATTAAGGCAACTTTATCCCAACCTACATAATTTAGCAAACTATCCACCTTTACGCTATCAAGTTGTAACTGCTCCCCTGGGCCAAAACCCCAGGCATTGGCCAAAACACCAACAGTAGGGTCAAAATGCCCCTTAGAGCTTTGATACACTTCTGTTGATATACTAAAGACTTCTTTAAACATTTTATCTACTATGATAGTAGAATCACCTTCATTAATTCTTGAAATGTCAGAGGTGGGAATATAAGTAGACATGGATTGATTGACAACATCGATAACGGAATCTATCTCTTTTTGAAAATCTTGCTCTTCTTCAGTGATATATATGATAGCATACGTAGTTCCAAACGCTGCACCTGTATTCTGATTTTTAATCCATTCAATCTCGGTACTGCAGCTAACCATCATGGTTAACATAAAAATCAAGAATCCATTCTTCATATATAATTTATTTAATCTCTACAAGCCCATCATAATCCACCACATAATCCTCATTTAGATATACGGGCAGATTATAATCCGCAGCATTTACCAAGCCTACAGCAGCATAAAATGTTCGTGCTTCAAACTTTTCCGCATGGTCTCGCATCTTGTTCAAATCTGCCCTAAAAAAATCCATATCCTTGGGGTCACCGGGGTATTCAATACTCTTCACCACTACGAAACTCAATTTTTTTTCTTTTGTACAAACAAATTGTGGGTTCTTTTTCAACTTACTGTTTACGGCTAAAAACTCATACCCATTTTCTTCTAATTCCCTCCCAACAATGTTCATTGCCAGATTGTGCAATTCTTGTTCTGTAAGTTTTCTTTGCTCCATAGTCACAAGAAAGCCGATACAAGATGTATCGGCTTTGTTATTTGAATTCTTATTACTGTAATACTTCTTAGTTGTTACCCACCGAAATCATCAAATCTGATATGCTCATCAGGTATTCCAAAATCTTCACCCATTTTTTGAACAGCTTTGTTCATCAATGGTGGTCCACAAAAATACAATTCGATATCTTCAGGAGATTCATGATGGTTTAAATAGTTATCTATGACACAATTATGAATAAACCCAACAAAACCATCACCAGGGGCATCAATATTCTCTTTAACCTTCCAGTTGTCCTCTTCCATTGGTTCAGAAAGTGCCAAATAAAATTTAAAGTTTGGAAATTCTTTTTCCAATCTATAAAAATGCTCTAAATAAAATAACTCCCTTTTTGAGCGACCACCATACCAATAGGTAACTTTTCTATTCGTCTTTAAGGTTTTGAACAGATGGTATAAATGTGAACGCATTGGTGCCATACCTGCACCACCGCCTACATACAACATTTCAGACTCCGACTCATTAATGAAGAATTCACCATAAGGTCCTGAAATCACTACATCATCTCCGGGTTTCAATCCAAAAATATAAGAAGAAGCAACACCAGGGTTCACGTCCATCCATCCATTCTTTGATCTATCCCATGGCGGGGTTGCAATACGTACGTTTAGCATAATTTCCCTTCCCTCAGCAGGGAAAGATGCCATAGAGTAGGCTCGTTCCACCAACTCTGGGTTTTTCATAACCAAGGGCCAAAGATTGAACTTATCCCATTCCGCTTGAAATTTATCAGGAGTATCGTGTTCTTCAGGATGTGCAGTAATATCCATATCTGCGAACTTCACCTCACACTGTGGAACTTCAATTTGAATATAACCTCCAGCTTTGTAGCCCATATCCTCGGGAATCTCAACAACAAATTCCTTGATAAAAGAAGCTACATTATAATTACGAACTACTTTAGCTGGCCATTTTTTGATACCAAAAACCTCTTCAGGAATGGTGATTTCCATGTCTTGTTTTACTTTAACCTGACAAGCCAAACGTGCTCCATGCTTTAATTCTTTTCTTGAAAAATGGGGAGTTTCTGTAGGAAGTGCTTCCCCTCCACCAGCAAGCACATGGCATTCACATTGAATGCAAGTACCTCCACCACCGCAAGCAGATGGTAAAAATACTTTCTGCGCTCCCAGTGTGGTAAGCAAGGTTGAACCAGAATCAACCTGAATTTTTTTCTCTCCATTAATAGTTAATGTTACCGGGCCAGAAGGAGATAATTTCTCTTTAGTGAACAACAAAAGTGCCACCAACAGCAACAATAATACTAAAAATGCAACTACGGTTATTAGAATGGTACCACCAGTGCTTGTAGCTAATATCATTTTATTCGTTTATTACATCGTTATAAGAGACTGCTTTTTCTTCATCTTCAATCTCTTCTTTAATTATTTTCTTTTCCTCAATTTTTTCTACGGTAGTTGGTTCGGTCCCTTCCGGCGGGTCATTATCACCCGTTAACATTCCTCCAAAACTTTGAAATCCAATTCCCATTAATCCCGTAATGATAAACGTAATACCTAATCCACGAAGTGGTGGCGGTACATTTGAATATCTAATTTTTTCTCGAATCGCTGCAATGGCAACTATCGCTAGAAACCATCCAATACCTGAACTGATTCCATAATTCAAGGCAAGTCCCAGCGTCGGAATTTCTCTTGCCTGCATGAATAAAGATCCTCCAAGAATAGCACAGTTTACCGCTATTAAGGGTAAAAATATTCCCAACGAGTTGTATAGTGAAGGAGAAAATTTCTCTACCACAATCTCTACCAATTGCACCATAGTCGCAATGGTTGCGATAAACATAATGAACGAAAGAAAACCTAAATTATAATCCGCGTATTCAGGCCCCAACCAAACCAAAGCACCGTCTTGCAACAAATACTGGTCAAGCAACCAGTTCAACGGTACTGTAACCGCCAACACAAATATTACAGCAGCTCCAAGGCCGACTGCGGTGGCCACTTTCTTAGATACTGCTAAATAAGAACACATTCCCAAGAACACGGCAAATACCATGTTATCTATAAAAATGGATTTAAAAAATAATTCTAAATGCTCTAACATAATATTTTATTTAGGCTTCTTCAATTAATGCTTTGTTTCTAGAACGCTGTACCCAAATGATGATTCCAACTACTATCAAAGCCGCTGGGGGTATAATCATAAAACCGTTATTTTCGTATCCAATCGAATACAGTCCTGTTTTTGTAATTGGATCACCTAATACCGGGATACCGAAAAGCGTCCCAGAACCTAATAGTTCTCTAAAGAAACCTACCATGACTAAAATCACACCATATCCTAAAGCATTACCAATACCATCTAAAAAGGAACGCCATACACCGTTACCCAGTGCGAAGGCTTCAAACCTTCCCATAATAATACAGTTGGTAATAATCAATCCTACAAAGACCGATAGCGTTTTACTTAATTCGTACGCGAACGCTTTAAGTACCTGGTCTACTACGATTACAAGGGTAGCTACCACGATAAGCTGCGCTATAATTCTGATTTTAGAGGGAATCAAATTTCTTAATAAAGAAATTACCACATTACCCACACCCATCACGAATATTACGGATACTGACATCACTAAGGAAGCCTTTAATTCTGCGGTAATAGCTAGTGCAGAACAGATACCTAAAACCTGAATGGTAATAGGATTGTTATCCGCAAGAGGATCTAATATGAGATTTGCATCTTTTTTTGATAATAATGCCATTTTAGTTGGTTCTAATAGTTTCTAAATACGGTTTATACGCCTTTAATGTTTCCTTAATCATAGCAGTCACACCGTTTCCAGTAATTGTGGAACCAGCTATGGCGTCAACCTCATTATCTTCTTTATCGTTGTTCACTGGATCATTATTGGTTTTTGACACCGTGATTCCCGCATAACTTCCATCATCTAATAAGGATTCTCCAATAAAATCATCCATAAAGAAGCGAAGTTTGATATTGGCACCCAATCCAGCAGTTTCTCCTTTATGGTCAAAATATACCCCTTGAACTACCATATTTTTATCCACGGAAATAAAGCCCCAAATGGCATCCCATAGTCCTTTACCATACATTGGTAAAACGTAAACATTTTCACCATCCTTTTTTCCAACAAAAATGGGAAGCTTTGCCTCCTCCCCTTTTTTGTAGGCGGCAATCTCCTTTTTCACATCCAAAGAAAAAGCACCGTCATCCTTCTTGATTTCACCATCAATTAGCACATACTGCTCCATGATACTTTCATCAAACTTTGCCTCAACTACATCGGTAGGAATGAAATTTACACCACTATCTGGCGTATTTTCATGAACGCCCATGGCGTAAAGAATATTCTGTTGTTTTTCAAACCGTTCATTCTCTTTTATTCTATCACTTAAGCTGGAAGCCAAAAAGGCTAAAATAGACCCAACAACGACAACCATGACAATTGCAAAGACTACGGTATAAGCGTTTTTATCAGTATTAATAGCCATATTATACAGTTTCTACTTTAAGTTCCTCTGCTTTACCATCAGATGGTTTTGGAAAGATGGTAGCATTCTTTAATCTTTTCATTCTTCTTCTTACATTACCTTGGATCACATAATGATCAATGGTAGGTGCAAATACGTTCATCAATAGGATTGCCAAGAAAACCCCTTCAGGATAACCTGGATTGAAAACACGAATCATCACCGATATAAAACCTATAAAAAAGCCATAAATCCATTTTCCCTTATTCGTCTGAGAACCTGTAACTGGATCCGTTGCCATATAAACGATCCCAAATGCCAGCCCACCAACAATAAGATGTTTCCAGAATTCAAATTGCATTAAGCCATAAAATTTACTGTACTCAGGTATCCATCCAGCTTCAACAATACCATTAAACATTAAGCCCATGGCCAAAGAACCTAAAACGGCACTCACCATAATTCTCCAGCTGGCAATTTTGGTAAAGATTAAAAACAAACCTCCTAAAAGGATTAGAAAGGCTGATGTTTCACCAACAGAACCGGGAATAAAACCAAAAAACATATCTGACAGCGAATACGTAAAATCACTGGTATTACCTTGGGCCAAATACCCCAATACCGTCTCCCCAGAAATAGCATCAGTTGTACCTGCCTGCATTACACCGTCCTTTGCTCCATGAACCCAAACCTTATCTCCACTCATCCAAGTCGGATATGCAAAGAAAAGAAACGCTCTAATGGTCAACGCAGGATTTAAAATATTCATTCCAGTTCCCCCAAATACTTCTTTTCCAATCACCACACCAAATGCAACAGCAACAGCGAGCATCCACAACGGTGTATCAACAGGAACAATTAGAGGCACTAGCATACCCGTTACCAAATACCCTTCTTCAACCTCATGACCTTTTATTACAGCAAAAATGAACTCAATCAAAAGGCCAACGCCATAAGAAACAACAACTAAAGGAAGCACAGTAATAGCGCCAATCCAGAAATTATCCCAAGTGATAAAGTGCTCCATCACTGAAAAATCTGCTGGAAAACCATTAATTGCGGAATAGTGCTGATAGCCCGCATTAAAAATTCCGAATATTAAACAAGGAACCAAAGCCATTATGACAGTGTTCATCGTTCTTTTTAAATCATCAACTGCCCGAACATGACCACCTGAATGCGTGGTTTCATTTGGTGCGTATAAAAAGGTGTGCAGCGCATTAAAGGCTGGCGCCACCTTTTTACCTTGATACTTTAACTTAAGCTCGTGTAATTTTTCTTTCATGCCCATTTTTATCCTATTTCTTGGTACATTAAATCAAGTCCTTCTCTAATAATCTGCTGATGCGGTTGCTTAGAAATACATATAAATTCAGTCAACGCAAAATCTTCTGGTGCCACCTCGTACATACCCAATTGTTCCATTTCATCCAAATCTTTGACCATGCAGGCTTTTAAGAGTTGGAGGGGATAAATATCTAGAGGAAAAACCTCCTCATATTTTCCAGTAACCACAAAGGCCCTATGTTCGCCATTGGTATTGGTATCTAAATCGTACTTCTTATTTTTATTTAACCAAGAGAACGTTAGTGCTCTGGTTGACGAAATTTTATTAAAAACAGGTTTGTTCCAACCGAAGAATTCATAATCGTCACCTTCTGGAATCGCAGTAACCGTATTGTTGTAAAAACCTAAATATCCTTCGGGAGTTGTTTTTGAACCCGTCAACACATCTCCGTTGATTAGTCTAAAATTTTCACCGTTAACACCACTGGCATATAAAAATGTTGAAATTTCAGCACCAATTTTTGTAGTATAATATTTTGGACTCTTAACAGAGGAACCGACTAAAGCAACCAAACGCTCTGCATTAAATTTGCCTGTTAACAAGAACTCACCAATGATTACGAGATCTTGTGCCGCAACAGTCCAGACAACTTCACCTTTGTTTATAGGGTCTATCTTATTAATTTGAGTGCCAACCAATCCTGATGGATGAGGCCCTGAAACTTTATGTAATGTAATTCCATTAATATCTTTAAATGCAGAGGAAGCTGTATCATTCACAGAAACATGCACAGCACCAGGCGTCATTTTCCCCAAAGCACTTATTGCAGCTTGTATTTGGGTCTCTTTACCTGCCAAAACATAATCCATATCAGCCGCTAAAGGTGCAGATGCGTAACCAGATACAAAAATTGCCTTTGGAGTTGCATCAGGGTTAGCGACCATATCGTAAGGCCTTTGCTTAATAAAGGGCCAACAGCCCGATTTCAGCAAAAGTTCCCTAACACCATTTCCGTCAATAGCGTCAATGTCCACTGTCTTAGTAAGGTGGTACTCCTGTGTTTTGTCAGCCAATATCTTAACGGTCAAAATTCGACGACGTGCTCCCCTAACAATCTCAACAAGCTCGCCACTCACTGGTGAAACAAAATGCATGTCTTCCTTATTCTTGTTAAAGAATATAGGTTCTCCGGCTTTCACCTCAGCACCTTCTTTAACTATCATTTTTGGAGTAACCCCGTGAAAATCATTAAGGTTCAGCGCGTATACATTGCTCAACGCCGCTTTTGATGTAGCTTGTTCAGCAGCCCCAACCAGATTGATATTCAACCCTTTCTTAATTCTGATGTCTTTAGACATAGTGATGTGGTCCTTTCGTTAACAAAATTGGTTGCAAATTTACTACTAAACGGCCAAAAAATGCAATTATTATCTAGAAATTTAGGCATTACAACGAGCATAATTTGTTAGGCATGCTTTTTGTTTACCTTTACCACAAAAATATGCTTTGAATGCGTTTTTTCCTTAAACATGTAATACTTTTTTTAACACCATTTTGTGTTTTTACACAGGTACAAGAAGAGATTAATCCACCTGCCAACATCAAAACAGTCATCTTCAAAGGTTCGACAGAAGACCAGTTCCCTGTTGTAAAACTTAACGAGACCATTAACTTAGAGTTTGACGACCTTACCGCCAGTGAACAGGACTATTACTATAAAATTATTCATTGTGATTATGACTGGACACCTTCTCAACTGCTAAAATCGCAGTATTTGGAAGGTATGGACAATCAAAGAATTATTGATTACGAAAATAGCTACAACACCCTACAACCCTACTCCAATTATCGTTTAAGTATACCAAATAACGAAGTTGCCCTAAAAGTAACGGGGAACTTTGTTTTGGAAATTTATGACATGTACCAAGAACTTCAGTTCACAAGACGCTTTGTAGTATATAAAGATGTAGTTAGGGTTGGTGGCGTGGTAAAAAGGTCTCGCGATTTTGAATTTTTAAATAATAAACAGGTAGTCCAGTTCAATATCAACACTGCGGGTTTTCCTGTCATCAATCCAAAAAAAGAAATTAAAGTAGCCATAATTCAAAATCATTTTTGGCCAACGGCGATTTACGATATCAAACCACAATTCACTATTGGAAATGAATTGGTTTACAAATACGATCAAGAAACCAGCTTCTATGGAGGTAATGAGTTTTTAAACTTTGACACGAAAGATTTACGTTCACCAACTTTTGCCATTTCAAAAATTGATTTCAAAGAGCTGTACCATCATTACCTATTTCCGAATCAATATCGAAAAGATAGGCCCTATACTTATTTTCCTGACATCAATGGAGACTTTGTCGTAAGGACCCTTCAGGGAGATGATGTGTCAAGGGAGGCCGAGTATAGCAAAGTTCATTTTTATTTACCCTACGAACCCGAAATTGGTCTTGATCATGTTTACGTTTATGGTAAATTCAATAATTATGACTTGAATGAAGAGAACATGATGACCTATAATGCCGATACCGGCAACCTTGAATTGGTCTATCCTATAAAACAAGGTTTTTATAATTTTAAATACGTCGTAGAAAAAGAAGACGGTACTTTAAGTCCGAATCAAGTTAGTGGCGACTTTCATTTTACAGAGAACAACTACTTGATTTTGGTCTACTATAGAGATTTTGGGGATTTTTATGACAGTATTATTGGTATTGGTTCTGCAAACTCTCAAACCATCAGCAATTAATTATCTTTAGCGGTAATGGAAGATTTGCCTAAAGAAAAAGAAACCGGACTTATCTCAAAAGGTCGTTACGAACTCAAGTTCAGGGGAACAGCCTGCCTAAATTGTGGTCATATTTTAGACGTTAGCGACAAATACTGCCCCAATTGTTCTCAAGCCAATAGCACCAAAAAGTTGGTGCTGAAAGATTTCTTTGATGAGTTTTTCTCGAGCCTTATCAATTATGATTCAAAACTGCTAAAAACGCTTTACACCATGCTCGTTAAACCGGGCACCATTACTCGTGACTATATTAATGGCAAACGGATATCATATACCAATCCATTTAGGTTTTTACTAAGTCTGGCATTTCTCTATTTTTTGATGATTAGCTATAATAGTGGCTTTTCAAAATTTGATGAACTTAAACTTGATGAGAAAATAGAAGAAAATGGTCCATTATCATTTTCATTCAATGACGGGGAAAATGAGGTTAATGAGAAAGAAACCGACAGTACGAATACAAAAAATCAAATTGATAAAGTTTTCAAGGAATTGGATTCATTGAGATTAAATGATCCTGTGATTGCCAAAGATTTGAAAGGGTTAGATTCTCTGAAAAATGAAATTGAAGAGTGGGAAATTAAGGAAAAACGGGCCGACTCATTAATGCAGGCCAATCCACAAGCATACTTTTATCAATTAGAAAAAGATTCCGAAAGCGATTTTTATGATAAAGTTGAGTTTTTCTTTATTAAACTTCGAAAAGATTCCATTTCAGATTATGAAGGAGCACAAAAAAAATACAGTATTGAAAACAATTGGAAAAATAGATTGGCATTTAATGTTTCTAAAAGTTGTTTAAGAGCATGGAGGCAACCCGGCACGTGGCTAAGTGACACCATGGCAAAACTACCCTTTGTCATATTCTTCTTTTTACCCATCTTCACCATTTTCGTTTATGTGGCGTACATCCGTAAAAAATACACCTATACCGATCATTTAATCTTTAGTTTTCACAACCAATCACTATTATTTATCTTGCTCATCCTTAGTTGGATTATTGACTCTATTTTAAATTGGTCAACTTCGGGTATATTCTTGTTGATTTTTGGAATATATCTGTTTCAAGCCATGAGAAAATTTTACGGCCAAGGGTTTTTTAAAACTAGTTTCAAATATTTGTTTCTGAATTCAGTATTTACTTTTTTAGCAATAATTACAGTTTTACTACTAGGAGTTGGAAGCATTTTTACCTACTAAAATATGATCACTCAAGTCACTAAAGGAATTAAAGTATCAGTTCAAACTTCTTTTGAAGGAACTTTTTTCAAAAACTACAAAATGCATTACGCTTTTGGGTACTCCATAACTATAGAGAATCAAGGTAAAGAAACTGTTCAACTGACTGCAAGACATTGGGATATTTTTGATTCACTTAAAGAAATGGAAACCATTGATGGTGAAGGGGTAATAGGTAAAAAACCAATCATCAAACCAGGAAAATCACATACGTACAGTTCTGGCTGTCTTTTAGCTTCGCCGATTGGAGCTATGAGGGGATTTTATCAAATGGTTGATTTGGCCTCTACCGAACAGTTTGAAGTAGAAGTACCTACCTTTAAATTTGCTGCTCCCTTTGCAATGAACTAGATGCTTGATAAGCGTTAAATAACTTTACCAATACCAAACTCAAAAATACTTTTACAAAACCTAATCCATAGGTCTTGCATTTTTTTACAGTGATTAAAGCTTTCGTTACCTTTGCAGAAATTCATAACCACTAAAAAATTTCTACAATGGGCAAAGGTTTTTTTCAAGTACCAACTGCAATTAACGAACCTATTAAAAGTTTTGCTCCGGGCACTCCAGAGCGCGAGGCAGTCCTCAAACAATACAAAGTATATTACAATGGTAAGGTAGAAGTTCCTTTATATATTGGGAAAGAAGAAATCAAAACTGGCGACACTAAGCCCATGTCACCACCACATGACCATAAGCATGTTGTGGGCCATTATCATACTGCTGGAAAAAAACATGTAGAAAAGGCAATTGCCAACTGCCTGGAATCAAGAGATGCATGGGCGAATTTAGCATGGGAACAACGTGCTGCTATTTTCTTAAAAGCCGCAGAATTAATTGCAGGTCCTTACCGAGCAAAAATAAACGCTTCTACCATGATGGCTCAGTCTAAAACAATTCACCAAGCAGAAATAGATGCTGCGTGTGAGTTCATAGATTTTCTGAGATTCAACGTAGAGTATATGTCTCAGATTTATGAAGAACAACCAGATTCTGCCGAAGGAATTTGGAATCGCGTTGAGTATCGTCCCTTAGAAGGATTTGTTTATGCCATTACACCATTCAATTTTACCGCAATTGCCGGAAACTTACCGGCAAGTGCAGCGATGATGGGTAATGTTGTCGTTTGGAAACCTAGTGATAGCCAGGTATATTCTGCAAAAGTCATCATGGATGTCTTTAAAGAAGCTGGTTTGCCAGATGGCGTAATCAATATGGTCATGGGAGACCCGGTAATGATAACAAATACAGTTTTAGCCAGCCCAGATTTTTCTGGATTACATTTTACGGGTTCTACACATGTTTTCAAAGAACTATGGAAGCAAATAGGAAACAATATTCACAATTATAAAACCTATCCA
>CAYGUO010000006.1:0-37600 GCA_964353095.1 uncultured Flavobacteriaceae bacterium
ATTGATCCCTAATCCATAACCGTAATTCTGCCCAAAATCGATAAAGGGTATTAATAAAGATAACAATAAAAAATTCTTGATTATTTTAATTGATATTTTCATTTTAATCATAATGTTAAAGTGTCAGATTTTACAAAAAATTATGCTTTGCCATCAAAAAAACCAAATTCTAAAGAGGAAGCTTTTTAAAGATAAAGGGGGGGGATTCACAAATTAAGTTATTTTTGCCAAATAAAAGCCTCTATTCCTTCAATTACATCTTTTACCGTCCAATGTAGAAAATAAAAGGCAACAAAATTCAGGCTTTTTAATAAAAATCAGGTGGTCATTCCTGTTTTCTATACTTTTGAATAATGGCTGTTAAATTAAACCATATCAACGTCCCTTCAGATCTTAAAAAACTAAAGCCTAGAGATTTAATTCCTTTGGCCAAAGAACTACGCGATTATATTATCGAAATTGTCTCCACAAAAGAAGGGCATTTAGGGGCAAGTTTAGGTGTAGTGGAATTAACCATTGCCTTACATTATGTTTTTAATACCCCTGAAGACAAGCTGATTTGGGATGTGGGCCACCAAGCGTATGGGCATAAAATCTTGACAGGCCGGAAGGATATTTTTGAGACAAACCGCCAACTAAACGGCATTAGTGGCTTTCCAAAACGCAGTGAGAGCGAATTTGATGATTTTGGCACCGGGCATAGCTCTACCTCAATTTCTGCTATTTTAGGCATGGCAATCGCCTCAAAATTAAAGGGTGATTTAAACCGACAACATATTGCAGTTATTGGTGACGCTTCCATTGCAAGTGGTATGGCGTTTGAAGGACTTAACCATTTGGGCGTTACAGATGCCAATGTTCTTATCGTGCTGAACGATAATGCCATCGGTATTGACCCTAGCGTTGGTGCACTGAAAAAATACCTGACCAATGTAAAAAAGGGCACGGCAAAAGATGAAAACATTTTTGAATGTTTAAATCTTAACTATACAGGCCCCATTGATGGCCACGATTTAGAGGCCTTACTTTCATCCTTAGAACGACTGAAAAAGGTAAAAGGCCCTAAACTACTCCACATTATAACCACTAAAGGGAAAGGACTTCAAAAGGCTGAAGAAAATCAAGTTACCTATCATGCTCCCGGTAAATTTGATAGAGAAACAGGGGAACTTCATAAAAAATCCGACTTGAGCCAACCGCCTAAATATCAAGATGTATTTGGCCATACCATAGTAGAGCTGGCTAAAAACAACGAACGTATCGTAGGGATCACACCCGCTATGCCCACCGGTAGCTCTTTAAAATTTATGATGGAAGCTATCCCTGAACGTGCCTTTGATGTTGGTATCGCAGAACAACATGCCGTCACTATGGCCGCGGGTATGGCAAGCCAAGGTTTGATTCCTTTCTGTAATATTTACTCTACCTTTTTACAAAGAGCTTATGATCAAGTAATACATGATGTAGCGCTACAAAATTTACCTGTCATTTTTTGCTTGGATAGAGCTGGACTCGTAGGTGAAGACGGCCCAACGCACCATGGGGTTTTTGATTTGGCTTATTTACGATGTATTCCAAATATGACCATCTTTTCTCCAATGAACGAAATGGAACTTCGGGATATCATGTTCACATGCCAACAAAATTTAGAAGGACCCATAGCTATTAGATATCCCCGTGGTCAAGGCGTAAGCTTACATTGGAAACAGCCTTTTTCGACAATGGAAATGGGAACGGCAAGAGTGCTAAAACACGGAAATAAAATTGCTTTTTTAAGTATGGGCCATTTAGGCAATCAGATCACAGAATTAATTAGCATTATTGATAATCCGGATCAATTTGGACATTATGACATGCGTTTTTTAAAACCGCTCGACATGAATGCCCTCGATACTGCTTTTCAAACTTATGAGCACATTATAACACTAGAAGATGGTTGTGAAATTGGCGGATTGGGAAGTGCCGTGATTGCGTACGCAAATACATCATCTTATAAAGGAACGATAAAAGTATTTGCCATAAAAGATGCGTTTATTGAACAAGGTTCTATCAAAGAATTACACCATATTTGTGGTATAGATATGGAAGCAATCAAAAATTATCTTGAAGAAGTCCTATAAAATTCAATATCGCCTAAGCCTACTTTTTCTTTTTACTATTGTGTTTTGCAGTGGTCAAATCATAGTACAAGATACTATTGCAACAGACACTTCGACTATAGACACCATAGTTATTCGATGGGAGCAAAAAAAAATAAAAAATATTCGCAGAGGGGTAAAGCTGCAAAGCCCTAGAATCTCATTTAGAAAAACAAAACCCCTCACTCAAAAACCAAAAAAGTTTGTACCTACCTCATTTTGGGAAAATGAAAATAATTTTGGACTTAATGTTAACGAAGTAGCCTTTGTAAATTGGAATGCTGGTGGTGACAATTCTGTTTCAGCTCTCGCCAATATGTTGTTTTCAAGAAATTATAAGTTCAGATATATCAATTGGAACAGTGAACTGCGGCTCCGTTATGGCATAAATGCCCAAGAAGGTAGAAAACTTAGAAAAACAGATGATTTTATACGGCTATCCTCGGCTTTTGCCTTTAGACGTGATACCCTATCCCATTGGTACTATCAAGTAAAAATGAATTTCAACACGCAATTTACAGATGGGTTTAAATACCCTGATAGAAGCAGTCCTATTTCAAGATTTATGGCACCAGGATATCTTTTTCTTGGAGCGGGAACATCATACATAGCGGAAGGAAAAAAACTAAATCTATATATTTCTCCTTTCACACAAAAAGCTACGTTTGTTTTTGATGAAGACCTATCCAATCAGGGGGCTTTTGGGGTTGAAAGAGGAAAAAATATTTTTGTGGAACTTGGTTTTCTCGTCACCAACACTTGGGAAACACAAGTGCTTAACAATGTAGTATTGAACCATCGTGTTAGTTTATATACTGACTATTTAAGAAGTTTTGGAAATATTGATATAGATTGGGAGCTTAATTTTACCCTAGAGGTCAACAAATACCTGCAAGCCAATATTGGAACACATCTTATTTACGATGATGATATCAAGTTTGGTGAGGTATTGGCCGATGATGGTGGCATTATAGATGCCGGTGTTCCAAGAATCCAGTTCAAACAGCTTTTAGGCATTGGTTTGGCGTACAATTTTTAATACCCTCCTATTAGATCAATTGCCTGCCCATTATTTTATTGTGAAAATAAACGGCAGCACTATCCGATAAACTCGCCACATAACAAGACGCATTTAATAGAATTTTATAGGTTGATGGTTCAAAATCTTGAAGCTCTTTTGGTAAGGTTTTAATCACCAACTGATCATAACTACTAGCCTTTCCATTTTTTTGGTTCATTAAAGATGTGGTCACTACCTCAAGAATATCACCAATGATTCTATACCCTGCCAATTCTTTTTCTATGACTTCATTGGACTGGTAGATATTGGTGATACTTATGCTGATGATATCTTTAATTTGAGCTTCATATTTACTCTTATCCAGTAAGGCAACATCAAAATCTCCTTCTAAAATACTGGTTTCATTTTCTTCAAAAATCCGAATCGCATCATTGATTAAAGTATTGATGGCCAAGGCGCGCAAGTAACTCAAACGATCCTTTACGGTCATCATTTGATTGTATTTTTTGGTGTTGATTCGGTCTTTGACCAACTTGATAAAATACTCTAGCGCATAATCTTCCGATATAAATCCAAGATTAATTCCGTCCTCAAAATCGATAATGGTATAGCAAATATCGTCAGCGGCCTCAACCAAATAGGTTAATGGATGCCGGTAAGATGCCAAATCACTGGAATTGCTTTTTCTTTTAAGTCCCAGTTCATTGATTACATCTTCAAAAACCTCTTTTTCTGATTGAAAAAATCCAAACTTCTTATCTGAAATATGATTGGTTGGTTTCTTTGGCAACGATTCTTTTGGGTATTTCATAAAAGCACCAAGGGTAGCATAACTCAATCGAAGTCCGCCAGGCACGCCCACCCGAGACTCCGCAAGTAATTTAAACCCGTTGGCATTACCTTCAAAATCGACCAAGTCTTGGTATTCTTTTAACGACAGTTCTGATTCGTATTTAGCACCTAGCCCTGTTTCAAAAAAAGCACCAATAGCTTTCTCACCGCTATGCCCAAAAGGCGGATTCCCAATATCATGTGCTAATGATGCAGCAGCTACAATAGCACCAAAATCATTAAATTGATACCCCAGCTCACTATTCAGATTAGGATATTTTTGTAATAACTTCTTTCCTGCGATCCTTCCTAAACTTCTTCCTACCACGGACACCTCCAAACTATGGGTGAGACGTGTATGTACAAAATCTTTTCTTGAACCCACATCAATGGGCATGGGCACCACTTGGGTCTTATCTTGTAAGCTTCTAAAGGCAGATGAAAAAATAATGCGGTCAAAATCTACCTCAAAACCAAGCCTTGTTTCATCTTGAAGTTTCCGAAGTCTCTTTTCCGTATCACCATGGCGTTTTAAAGACAACAACTGCTCCCAATTCATTAAAATATTTTTAAAGTTATGTTCTAGATGTAAATCTATGGCTTTATTCTTATTTCCTTATTGACGAATAGCTTCTGATTTGTTGAATATATTTGGTAACGTTTATTTAACCTGTAAGCGGAATTATAATAGCATTTTTGCTTACTTTGAGTGATTCTTATGGAAGAAAACATCTACATCTTCATGATTGTCGCATTGGCGATTTTAGCAATAACTGACCTGGTTGTGGGTGTCAGTAATGACGCTGTAAACTTTTTAAATTCGGCAATTGGCTCAAAAGCGATTTCGTTTAGAACGGTAATGATCGTAGCCAGTTTAGGAATTGCCTTAGGGGCGATATCTTCTAGCGGAATGATGGAGGTTGCCCGAAAAGGGATTTTTAACCCAACGGAGTTTGTCTTTGCAGAAATCATGATCATTTTCATGGCGGTTATGATTACGGATATTTTACTGCTCGATTTTTTCAATACTTTGGGCATGCCTACTTCAACGACCGTATCTATCGTATTTGAACTCTTAGGAGCCGCAGTGGCTATATCTTTGATTAAAATAGCTGGCGTTGATGGCGGCTTTTCTGATTTAGGAAATTACATTAATACCGAAAAAGCCACTGAAATAATTTTTGGTATTCTGCTCTCTGTCTTTATCGCTTTCTCCATAGGTGCTATAGTGCAGTTTTTTTCAAGGGTATTGATATCTTTTGATTTTACCAAAAGGCCAAAGTGGATTGAAGCTGTTTTTGGAGGCATGGCCATCACTGCCATCGTCTATTTTATTTTGGTAAAAGGGCTAAAAAGCGCAGCATTGTTTGATGATGCATTGACAGCATTTGTAAACAATTCACCTGAACTTTTTATTTTAGGGAATTTTATTTTATGGTCACTTTTCTCCTGGGTTTCTTCTACCATTTTTAAATGGAGTATCTATCGTGTTATTATTGTGTTGGGCACTTTTGCTTTGGCAATGGCCTTTGCGGGTAACGACTTGGTCAATTTTATTGGTGTACCCATTGCAGCCTTACAGTCATTTCAAGATTGGCAAGGCTCGGGTATCCCTGCAGCTGAATTCAATATGCAAGGTTTGACTGCTGCGGTGCGCACACCAACCTTATTGTTATTGCTCTCAGGAGCAATCATGGTTATTACCTTGTGGTTTTCTTCAAAGGCGAAAAGTGTTGTAAAAACCAGCGTCGATTTAGCCCGGCAAGATGAGGGTGACGAACGCTTTCAACCCAACTATTTTTCAAGACAAATTGTAAAACTTTCAGTTGCAGCTTTTGAAGGCTTTTCAGTTTTTTTACCAACGGCATTTAAGGAAAAGATAGACAAGCAATTTAAAGTCCCTTATGTTTATGTACCCAAAAGTAAGGTGCAAGATCTTCCAGCATTTGATATGGTTAGAGCTGCCGTAAATTTAATGGTAGCTAGTGTGTTAATCTCCATTGCGACTTCAATGAAACTACCACTATCAACTACCTACGTGACTTTTATGGTGGCCATGGGAACATCATTAGCAGATCGAGCCTGGGGCGCAGAAAGTGCTGTTTATCGTGTTGCCGGTGTTTTAAACGTTATAGGCGGCTGGTTCTTTACGGCATTTAGTGCATTTACCGCAGCCGCAATAATTGCATATATCCTACATTTGGGTGGTTTTGTGGCACTTGTGGTATTGCTCTTACTTGCAGGCACTCTTTTACTTCGCAATTATTTGGCCCATAATAAAAAGACTAAGGTTATTAAAGCAGAAGATAGTCTTAGAAGGGCAGAAAGCAGTTCTATTCAAGGGGTAATTCAAGAAAGTGCCGATAATATTGCGAACATGATCAAGCGTAGTAATAAGACCTATACGGGATCTATTAACGGACTGGCAAAACACGATTTAGAGGCACTGAAGAAAAATAAAAAGGGTGTTGCCAAAATGTCAAAAGAGATTGAAGGTCTTCAAAACAATATCTTTTACTTCATTAAAAACTTAGATGATTCCAGTGTTGGCGGTGCAAGTGACTTTTATATCACATTATTGGGGCTTTTACAAGATTTGGTGCAATCTCAAGAGTATATTTCAAAAATAGGCCTGACGCACGTCAATAATAATCATAGAAAGCTCAAATACAATCAAATCAAAGAGCTTAAAGATCTGGACCAACATCTAGAAGGGCTATTTCATGACACCTCTGAAATATTCAATAGTAGGTCGTTTGAGCGTATTGGCAGCTTGTTGGCAAAACGTAATTCGTATTTTGAACTGGTAAACCAGAAGATAAAGAAGCAAGTAGATAGAACCCGTACAGAGGAATCTAGCCCTAAAAACACTACCTTATACTTTTCGATCCTCACGGAGAGTAAAGATTTAATTAAAGTGACCATGAATTTGCTTGAGTTATACTACACGGAACATGATAGCTCTGTTGCCCCAGCAAAAATTTCAAAAGACTAATGTAAACTATGCGTATTCCTGCTTTTATTGTTTTAGCACTTATTGGTTTTAATGCAAGTGCTCAAGAGCTTTCTGGAGCAGAATTGCTTGAAAAATCTATACATCATCATGATCCCAATGGGGAATGGGAGACGTTTAAGGGTGCTTTTAATGTGACTATGGAAACTCCCAATTCTGCTAAAAGAGTTAGCAAAATAGCTATCGACCTACCGCGAGAACTTTTTACACTTGAAGTAAAACAAGACACCGTTTCTTATGCCTATGTCATTAACAATGACTCATGCCTTACTTCATTAAATGGTCAAACTACAATTAAAGAGGCAGAAATTAAAAAGTTCCGTCTTACTTGTGAACGCGGCAACATGTTTAAAAATTACTACACCTATCTTTATGGCTTGCCTATGAAGTTAAAGGATTCGGGTACGATTATCGACCAAAAAACGCAAAAGAAGACCTTTAAAGGCAAGGAATATATAGTTTTAAAAGCTACCTACGAAAAAGAAGTAGGTGAGGACACTTGGTACTTCTATTTTGACCCTAAAAGCTATGCCATGGAGGTTTATCAATTCTATCATGACGAAGCAAAGAATGATGGCGAATATATTCTATTGACTGGCACAGAAAACATCAAAGGAATCAAAATGCCAAAAACAAGAGCGTGGCATTATAATAAAGACGATAAGTACTTAGGCACGGATATTCTTTCACCAACCAAATAAAATCTATGAAGCACGTTTTGATTTGTTCCGTAATCCTTATAAGTATTTCTTTAGGTAACACATTTGGTCAATCTCAAGAAAAATCATGGATGTTAGGACCCTTTGAACGTGCGGAAAATGCGGAGCCTATTATTTCAAAAAAAGAACATACTACGTTTACAGACCCTATATCTAAAACGATCGTTTATTGGGAATCAATGGCCACTTTTAACCCTGCTGCTATGGTCAAAAACGATAGCATCTATGTTTTTTACAGAGCGGAAGAAAAACTAGGAGAAAAAGAAATTGGCGGACACACTTCTAGAATTGGCCTTGCAATATCGTCTGACGGTATTACCTATCACACTAAAAAAGAACCTGTTTTTTATCCGGATAATGATGAACAGAAAAAATACGAATGGCCAGGCGGAACGGAAGATCCACGGCTAGTGGAAACTGAAGATGGCCTTTACGTGCTTACCTATACACAATGGAACCGCGAAGTACCCAGATTAGCCATTGCCACTTCAACCAATTTAAAAAATTGGACAAAACACGGGCCTATTTTTGAAGATTTTAAAAATGGAAAATATCATCAACGTGAAACCAAATCTGGGGCAATTCTTACTAAACTTAAAGACAATAAGGTAGTTGCAGCTAAGGTAAACGGAAAATATTGGATGTATTTTGGTGTTCCGCATATATGGTTGGCAACATCAGAAGATTTAATTTCTTGGACCCCTGTTGAAAATTACGAGGGTACACTAGCTCCCGTTCTAAGCCCTAGACCTGGCTATTTTGATTCTTGGTTGGTAGAAGCGGGTCCACCGCCGTTGCTCACTGAAAACGGAATCGTTGTTTTGTACAATGCAGGAAATAGCCAAAATATTGGAGTAAAAGATTTAGGAAACCGCGTTTATACTGGAGGCCAAGCTCTTTTTGACGCTGATGAACCATGGAAACTTTTAGACAGAACGGACCAGCCCTTTATTAAGCCAGAGCTTCCTTTTGAAAAATCTGGACAATACGCAGATGGCACTACATTCTTAGAAGGCCTTGTTGTATTCAAAGGTAAATGGCATTTGTATTATGGCACTGCTGATAGTATGGTTGGTGAAGTGACCGCAAAATTAGAATAAAACTAAAAAAGTTACTTCGCTAAAGAAACCAATTCCAGCGTAGTCCTATACAAATTTTGATTTTCCATTTTTGCTTTGAGCCAAGCATAAAAACTCATCACAAAAATATCTTCTTGCTCCCTACCTATCCATTCAAATGAGTTCTCTACCTTATTCTTAAAAGTTTCTGAAGTCACCAATTCAGGATTTTCATAATAGGCTTTCACCATTTTCATAAAAATCAACACCCGTTGCTCCCCTATTTTAAGCAGTTTGCTATTAAAGTTTCTAGTAAACCGTTGAAGACGATTCAAAACCAAATCAAGTTTATCCAACTCAATTAACAAAAGTATTTCAATAATGTTCTTTTTTAAAACCCAGACCCACCCAAGCTTTTTTTCATACCAATCATCTGTTCTATTCATTTCTTTAAACAACTCATAAGCCATTGCATAATGCTCTTGTTGAAACAAACACATCAATAACAGTAATTTTTTGTTTAAAGAGCTTTCTTTGTTATCGGCCAATAATTGTTGGCCTACAGTAATGTTTCCTGTATAAATTTCATTCAGGGCTTTTAGTATGGTTAATTTATCAATAAAACCTTTGATATAGGCTTTGGGGCTTTCCTTCATCACCGTATCGATCTTAACCATAAATTCTTTAGAAGTTGAAAATCTTTTATTCCTAAATTCCGTTATGGCCATTAAATACAAAATGTTCAAATAATAGTATTTATGCTTTTCTGGCACTTGCCCCTTTTTCTCTAAAACTTCATAAATCTCCATCATAAAAGGTGATATGGTATAGAAATCACGCTGTAATTTTGCTGTTGTTGCCGTGATTTCCATCAACTGATTTAAAGATTTATAAGTTAAATCTTTATTGATTTCCAATTGAAATTCAAGAAAGGTTTGTAACACTAATTCATGAATTGATTTTTCCCCATCTTTTTTTAATTCAGATTTGATTCGAGCATAGGCCATCGTCAATTGAAAGTCTTGCCTTGATAGGTGTTTGTTTCGTTCGTAGGCACTGATAATTGTGGTCAAGTCCCATTTTGGATTCAAATAACAGTACTGTATTTTGGTATGGTAGATTTCGTCAAGTATGGCATAATTATCAATTTCCTTTGCTCTGGTTTCCGCTTTCTCAAGTGTTTTTGCACCAACTTTGGTCAGCTTTTGTTCAAAAAATATTCTACTCGCTAAAAGCAACTTCAAAACCTCCAATTCCTCAGAAGATTCTTCGGCAAAGCTTTTACTCGCTACAAAGTCAATCAAGGTATCTTGTACTCTTTTACTAAGGGCATTAAATGCCCCTTTTGCAGGTTTTCCGTATAATAGCACATCCAAGTCTTTTGTTTTACTTGTTCCCAGCAATCTCATAAATTCGATATTCTTAGTATCTCCCCTACGGTTTCTTTTGGATAGAAGATTTAAAAATTCCTTCTTATTCTTATCCGATAAAGTGGACCAAATAGCGTGAATTGTTTCCATTATATCATCATTTAAATATGTATTATTTTATTGATTTACAATATTATACAAAATATATTATCTTTTTATAACATAATTATTTAAATAATATTGTATTGTTTTGATATTACCATTGAGTTCATATTTGCACCGTAATTAAATTTAAAATTTCAATTATGGACAATCAATTATCAAATGAAAAAACGGATTTGCTTTTTCAGAAGAAAGAAAAGAAAGAAAACTTTGAACTAAGACCTAGCTCAGCATTTATTTCGGCTTCATGGTCAGCCCTTTTTATTGGCATGGTTTCGTATTGCATTGGATTATGGAATGCCAATATGTGGCTCAACGAAAAAGGATACTATTTTACGCTATTGCTGTTTGGGTTATTTTCTGTGGTATCTGTACAAAAGAGTGTTCGTGACCGCCAAGAGGGACTACCCGTAACAGATGCGTACTATGGTATTAGTTGGTTTACCACGATAGCATCGATTCTATTATTGACCATAGGGTTGTGGAATGCAGATATGGAGCTTAGCGAAAAAGGTTTTTACGGAATGTCGTTTCTACTGAGCCTTTTTGCCGCTGTAGCCGTGCAGAAAAACACTAGGGATGTGAAGTATTTAGACGAAAAAGAAAGCTCATAACAAGGTAAACAGCAGCTTTAAAATTGGCGGTTTACAAGGTCTGGTTTTAGACTTTGTGAATTGCCTTTTTAATTTCTATAAAAATTCATCTCATCTAAATAACTCCAAACATTCATAGGTAAAAGTGGACGTATATTCTTCCCAAGCGCGTGCTGCTTTCTAATAAAAGTGGAAGATATTTCCATTATCGGGGCAGCGACCCTATGTACTTTAGGGTGGTCTTGAAACCGGTTTTCAACCTTGCCCTCTGAAATTCTAGGATACACATAAAGGTCATACCGTTCTAAGATGACCTCATAATTTTTCCATTTATGGAAGCTCTTCAGATTATCTTCACCCATAATGAGACAAAAGTGATATCCTTCAGGATATTTATCTTCTAAGTGCACGAGCGTATTCACCGTGTAGTTTGGCTGTGGCAAATCAAATTCTATTTTGCTAGGCTTTAGTTTTGGATAATCAGCTGTCGCCTCAAAAACCATTTGATACCTATGGTGATTATCTAAAAGTGTCTTTTTTTGCTTAAACGGACTTTGGGGGGTAATGACAAACCAAACCTCATCTAAATCTGAAAACTCCACAAGATGATTGGCAATGGCCAAATGGCCAATATGAATAGGGTTGAAGGTTCCAAAATATAAGCCAACTTTCTTCATTATTAATCCTCTTCGGATGGTTTTGAAGTACCAACAAAATTTGCCACAAGTTCAGTTGCCTCATTCAAAGCAATATCCAAATCATAGTTCTTGATAACCACATCAAATTGCGGTGCCGTAGCCAATTCTACTGAAGCCTTTGCAATACGCATGTTGATTTTATCATCACTTTCCGTACTGCGTTTTTTCAAACGTATTTTTAGTTCATCAACACTGGGTGGTTTTACAAAAACTGCCAAGGTCTCTTTTGGGTACTTCTTTTTTATTCGCAAGCCACCAGAAACATCAATATCAAAAATCACATTTTTACCTTCCGCCCAAAGGCGTTCTACCTCACTTTTTAAGGTTCCGTAAAAATTATCACGATACACTTCTTCCCACTCTAAAAAATCATCATTCTTTATGTGTTGTTTAAACTGTGAAATGGACATAAAATAGTAGTGCTCCCCATTTTTTTCTTTGCCTCTTCTAGGCCTTGATGTTGCCGAAACAGAAAAGGCCAAATTCAATTGAGGCTGCTCTAATAAGTGTCTAACAATCGTTGTTTTACCGCTACCCGAAGGGGCAGAAAAAATCAAAAGTTTACCTCCATTACTCATAAAACATTAAGCATTTGTTCTTTAATCTTCTCTAGTTCATCTTTCATTTGAACCACCAACTGTTGCATTGGCGCAAAGTTTGCCTTAGAACCAATAGTATTGATTTCACGACCAATTTCTTGCGAAATAAAGCCTAGTTTTTTCCCGTTGGAATCATCGGAATTTAAGGTTGCTTTAAAATAATCTAAGTGATTGGCCAATCGCACCTTTTCCTCAGTGATGTCATACTTCTCTAAATAGTAAATCAATTCTTGCTCAAAACGATTCGCATCCAAATCCACCTTTAAGTCTGCAACCGCTTTTTCAAGTCGTTCACGTATCGTTCCCAAACGCTCTGCATCCATATTTTTCACTTCTTGTAAAAGCCTTTCCAAAGTAGCTAGCCTATTTACAAAGTCTGTTTCCAATACTTTTCCCTCTTCCGTTCTAAAGGTATTGATTGCCATTAAAGCTTCCTTTAATGCAGCCTCAATAATTTTATATTCTTCAGGATCTATATCTTCCTTGTCCGTTTTTAAGGTATCGGGCATTCTAAGAGCTAATTCTAAAAGTTTTACCTCGTCCCCATCAGCAATTTGACGCAATTGAGATATGTATTTTTTTACTACCCCAGCGTTAATCTCGGTGGTTGTTACCTCCCCCGTAACTTCAATGTAAAGGCTAAAATCTATTTTACCCCGCGTTAAAGAATCTGCAATAGTTTTCCGCAACTGTAGTTCCTTTTCACGAAATGTTTGGGGAATTCGGGCATTGATATCCAAATTCTTACTGTTGAGGGACTTAAGCTCTAAACTTATTTTTTTGGATGGCAACTGAACAATATGCTTGCCATAACCAGTCATGGATTGAATCATAAAAGAAAACTAAATTTTGGTAAAGGTAGCGAAAACGGGTTTCTGGTTTCTGGTTTCTGGTTTCCTAGTTGAAAAAAGAAAACTTTAAACCTTGAACCTGAAACTAGTCCAATTCCCTAACCCAAATATTACGATAGCTCACCCGACTATTATCTTTATGGTCTTGCAATTGAATAGGCGCTTTACCATGAGCAATGTTTTTAGGCCACCCAATGTATTCCGTTGTACCCTTTAGTTCATAATCGTCTTGTACCAAAACACCGTTATGAATAACCGTAATCTGTGCTGATTTCGTTTTTTCACCAGCCTCATCAAATTCAGGGGCATGAAAGATAATGTCATAGGTATTCCATTCCCCCGTAGGCATTGAAGCCATGGCCAAAGGCACAGACTGCTTGTAAATAGAGCCTACTTGACCATTCACATAGGTGTCATTGTCATTATTATCCAGTATTTGAACTTCGTACCTGTTTTGAAAAAAAACGCCACTATTGGCCCTGTTTTGGCCCTCTCTTTCTACTTCAGAGGGTGATTTCCACTCTACATGCAGTTGTACACTCCCAAAATTCTGTTTGGTCTGAATACTACCTGTTTTGTCGTTAACGGTCATACTTCCATCTTCATTCAAATGCCACTTTGCTGCAGAGCTGTCAGCCACATGAATCCAGTTGTCAAGGCTTGTTCCATCAAACAAAACAAGTGCATCACTTGGCACACCCTTTCCATCAACGCTTACCTTTGGTGGTACTGGCTCATAAATCTCAGTTGCTTCAGGCTTAGTTGGTTCTAATTCTTGTGTCTTCGCAACGGCATCCTCAATTGTTTTCGATTCTACCGGATTGCTTTCTTTACACGCGACGACCATCAAAACAACTAGGAAAATATAGAAACCATTCTTCATACTACAATTCTTTAATTTTAATATTTCGATATGCTACAATATCACCATGGTCTTGCAGGCCTATTTTACCTGTAGTATATTTTCCAAAGCCCTCCCAATCTGCAAATTTTGATTTGGCTACCATAGCATCCCATTCTTCGCCATTTACTGGGAATTCTACAATATTTTCCCCATTCAATCTGACGCTACCTTCATTGGTTTTATGATTTATGGTAATGACAGACAGATTCCATTCGCCAACGGGTTTAACTACTTCTTTACTTGGGGCAATCATATCATACAAAGCTCCTGCTTGATGGGTTGTTCCCGCCTTTGCGTCAGGATGCGCAATATTATCCAACACCTGAATTTCAGGGCCTGTTTCATAAGGCTGTCCATACTTCTCATCTTCAAGAATACCCCAGAATATTCCGCTATTGCTCGCTTCGTTTACCTTCCATTCTAAAGAGAGCACAAAATCTGTATAGTCCTTATCCGTAACAATATTGAAACTTTTGCCGTTCCTTTCTGCAGGCGGATAAAAAACCATTGCACCGTCTTCCAATTTCCAAACGTCAGAAACCCCTTCGCCTAAATATTCATGCCAACCATCAAATGAACTACCATCAAATAAGGTAACCCAGTCATCTGGTAGGGTTTCCATAATAGGTTCTTTTTCTACTGCTGCAGTTGTAGCTTCTTTTTCCTTTTGCTTGCAACTAAAAACTATAGTGATTAGGGCAAGAAAAACTAATTTTTTCATATCGATTGTTTTTTGGTGGTATTATAATCCTAATATTCGTTTTAATTCTTCTTTATCAATAGCCGCTCCCGCAAAATCATCAAAGGTCTTTTGTGTCGCTTCAATAATATGGTCTTGAATAAACTTGGCCCCTTCCCTGGCACCTTGCTCCGGACTTTTAATGACACATTCCCATTCCATTACCGCCCAAACATCACAACCGTATTGGGTCAGCTTTGAAAAAATCGTTTTAAAATCAATTTGCCCATCACCTAAAGAACGATATCGCCCTGCCCTATCCGACCAATCATTATAACCTCCAAAGGCTCCTTTTTTGCCAGTTGGATTAAACTCTGAATCTTTTACATGAAAAGACTTTATAAATTCATGGTAATGGTCAATGTAGGCAATGTAGTCTAGCTGCTGCAGCACAAAATGGCTCGGATCATATAAAATATTGACTCGTTTATGGTTGCCCGTTGCAGCTAAAAAACGCTCAAAAGTATCCCCATCATGCAAATCTTCCCCTGGGTGAATTTCATAACACACATCAACTCCCTCTTTATCAAAATGGTTCAATATCGGCAACCATCTTTTGGCCAGCTCTTCAAAACCCATTTCTACCAAACCAGCCGGTCTTTGTGGCCAAGGATGCATGGTATGCCATAACAAAGCCCCTGAAAAAGTAGCATGTGCTTTAATTCCTAATCTACGACTGGCAGTGGCTGCTTTTTTAACGGTCTCTACAGCCCATGCGGTTCGTTCTTTTGGTTTCCCTTTTAAAGCTGCTGGCGCAAAATTATCGAACATGATATCATAGGCTGGATGCACTGCTACTAATTGCCCTTGCAAATGTGTTGAAAGCTCTGTAATTTCCAATCCATAAGAATTGATTTTACCCTTTAGTTCATCACAGTAATCTTGACTTTCGGCGGCTTTATCCAAATCAATTAAAAAGGACTCCCAAGTTGGAATTTGAATGCCCTTATACCCTAAATCTGCTGCCCATTTACACATTCCATCTAAAGAATTGAACGGTGCTTTACTGTCTACAAACTGTGCCAAAAAAACTGCAGGTCCTTTAATTGTCTTCATTCAAAATTGTTTTTAGTATTACTACTTCCTAAAATTTTTAGGAATAATCGCC
Source organism: uncultured Flavobacteriaceae bacterium (assembly GCA_964353095.1). GTDB lineage: Bacteria > Bacteroidota > Bacteroidia > Flavobacteriales > Flavobacteriaceae > Croceitalea. The sequence continues at coordinate 15,805 of CAYGUO010000006.1, forward strand.
TATATTTAAGAAATGATTTATAATGTCTTTACTAATCTAGTAGACAGCTATAAATATAGCAATTTAGCTAAGAACTAAAACAGTACGAATGAATCAAAATACCGTTTACGACGCCATTGTAGTAGGCACAGGAATAAGTGGTGGCTGGGCCGCCAAAGAGCTTTGTGAAAATGGATTAAAAACATTGGTTTTAGAACGTGGACCCATGGTCAAGCATATTGAAGATTATAAAACCATGAATGATGATCCATGGGATAGGCCATTTAAAGGGACTTTATCAAAAGCCGATGAAGAAAAATATCATAAACAACGGCGAGTTAGTTGGGCACCAACAGATGAAACAAAGCACTTTTTTGTGAATGATTTGGAACATCCTTATGAAGAAACCAAGCGTTTTGATTGGATTCGTGGCTACCATGTTGGTGGTCGTTCTTTGACATGGGGGCGCCAAAGTTACCGATGGAGCGATATTGATTTTGAAGCAAATTTAAAGGAGGATATTGCTGTTGACTGGCCAGTTAGGTATAAAGACATTGCGCCATGGTATGATAAAGTGGAATCTTACATTGGTGTAAGTGGAGAAAATTTAGGTTTAAAGCAACTACCCGATGGGAAATTTCAACCACCCATGGCCCTTAATTGTGTTGAAAAAGACCTTCAAAAAGCAATGGGCGAAAATTTTGAGGATGGCCGTTTATTAACCATTGGCAGGGTTGCCCATATCACTGAAAATACAACAGAATTTAAAGGTCGTGGACCATGTCAATACCGTAACCGATGTTGGCGCGGATGCCCGTTTGGAGGCTATTTTAGCAGCAACTCTTCAACACTACCTGCTGCTGAACGCACTGGAAATATGACTTTACGGGCCAATTCAATTGTTCATGAGGTCGTGTATGATGCGTCGACCAAAAAGGCTACTGGCGTAAAAATAATTGATGCTGAAACGGGGGAAAGTCTTGAGTTCAAAAGCAAGCTTGTTTTCTTGTGTGCTTCGGCAATGGCGTCTGTGGGCATTCTATTGAAGTCAAAATCACCATCATTCCCAAATGGAATGGGAAACAACCATGATGAACTAGGTCGTAATATTATGGACCATCATTATAATTTGGGGGCTACTGCTAAAGCTGATGGGCACTTAGACAAATACTATAAAGGAAGAAGACCCAACGGTTTTTATATTCCCCGTTTTGTGAATATCGATGAAAAAACCAAACGAGATGATTTTTTAAGGGGTTTTGGTTATCAAGGGGCCGCCAGTAGAAATGACTGGTCACAAATGGTTGCTGAAATGGGTTATGGAAAAGCCTATAAAGAGGCTATATTAAAACCGGGGACTTGGGAAATTGGCATGACCGGTTTTGGAGAGATGCTTCCGCATCATGACAATCGGGTGACTTTGAGCCGCAACAAGCAAGATAAATGGGGCTTGCCACAGCTTGATTTTGATGTAGAGCTTAAGGCTAATGAACATAAAATGCGGGAGGCTATTTTTGAAGAATCCGTAACTATTTTAAAGGCTGCAGGGTTCAATAATGTAAATACTTGGGAACGCCCTTATGGACCAGGACTCGGCATTCATGAAATGGGTGGGGCACGAATGGGCTGGAACCCAAGAACCTCCGTGGTGAATAAAAACAATCAAGTGCATGACGTTCCTAATGTTTATGTTACCGATGGTGCTTTTATGACCTCAGCAAGTTGTGTAAACCCATCTTTAACCTATATGGCCTTTACGGCAAGAGCTGCCAACCATGCTGCTGACCAATTCAAATTAGGTAAATTCGCTTAACAAACACGAAAACTACATGGAAAACGCCTCTGCAAGAAACCTATGGGGAGATTTTTTAGACAAACACACCGAATTTGCTTTTGCAAGAGCACCAGAAGCAGGTTATTTTGGGGATAATGAGAATGATGCCAACACCCTTGCCAAATTGGTGCAAAAAGACATTAAAAGAGCCACCTCGCATTCCCTTTTAGGCTTACAATTACGAGAAGAGCCACTGCCAAAGATTGGTGATTTTTTTGTGGTTACCGATTGGAAAGGTGAGGCAAAATGTATTGTAAGAACCACTTCGGTAAAAATGATGCCGTACTTTGCCGTTCATGCCGAACATGCGCGCCTAGAAGGGGAAGGAGATAAAAGTCTTGATCATTGGCAAAAAACACATTGGGATTTCTACACTCGTGAACTTGCTGAATTCAATAGAAAACCCTTGGAAAGCATGATTGTAGTTTTTGAGCGGTTTGAGAAGGTTTTTTAATATAAAATGGCCGCTAAAAAAGCGGCCATTTTATATTAAAGCTAGGATAAACAAATTGACTAATCCAAAGCTACCCAAACGTTTCCTTGTTTATGTGAAGCTACGGTACCTTCTATAAAATTCATTCCACGAACTCCATCTTTCATGGTTGGGAATTCCCCATCATTGTATGCTTCTCCGCGAATCGCTTTTGCAGCACCTAAATAAATATTTGCCATGGAATCAAAAATACCTTCAGGATGCCCTGGTGGTAATTTTGTTCCACTTAATGACACTTCTGAATTATAGGGATGGCCTGGTTTGTAGACCTGCAAAGGTTTTCCTTCTGTGAAAAAATACAAGAAATTAGGCTTTTCCTGTTCCCAAACAAACCCTCCTTTTTCGCCGTAAATACGGATAGCTAATCCATTCTCTTCGCCGGTAGCAACTTGACTTGCACGAATAACTCCCTTAACATGTTCATCCATACGGATCAATACCGTACCATCAACGTCCATTTTATTATCTTCATACAAGTAATTGAAATCACATAATAGCGAACTTACTTTTAGGCCCGTTGTAAACTCCACTAGATTGAAAGCATGTACCCCAATATCACCCATACAAGAGCTAATGCCTGCTTTTGCAGGATCTAAACGCCATACTGAAGAACGTTTTTCTTGGTCATGAATAATCGGATTGATCCAACCTTGGTAGTAGCGGGCATCAACCTTATGTATTTTACCCAATTCTCCATTTTTAATCATTTCCCGCATTTGCCTTACCATAGGATACCCAGTATAGGTATGCGTTAAAGCAAATACTTTTCCCGACTTTTTATGAGCCGCTTCCAATACTTTCGCCTCCGCATAATCCATGGTCATAGGTTTTTCACAAATCACATGAAAACCATTGTCCAGCAGTTTTTTTGCCATTGGAAAATGTAAAAAATTTGGCGTCTGAACCGAACAAACTTGAATTCGTTCCTCCTCAGGAAGCTTCAATTCTTCAGCAATTAGCGTATCAAAATCTTTATAAATTCTGCCCGTAGGAATATCAATTTCATTGGCAAAATCTATACTTTCCTGATATACCGGGCTAAAAACCGCCCCTACAATTTCATAATTATCATTGATTTGTGACGCAACACGGTGCAATACCCCTATCAGGGAGTCACCGCCACCTCCTAAAATTCCTAATCTTATTTTTTTTGGCATTTTTTTAATTTATATCGTGAAACATTTTGTTAAGCTACCTCTGTTGCAGTGCCATTTATTCTACTTTTTTCTATCCGCTTTCGAAGCACAAATAGAATTCCGAAAAGTACTACTAAGGCTAAAGGGAAATATACCATAAAGCCCAATACGGCCCTACCTGCTTCAACGTCCGCCAATTCACCAACAAGTCCCGTGTTTAGGGCATTGGCTTTCTCAGCATCTAATCTAGAACCTATAATCGGATTCCAAATAGAAGTTGCAAACATACCGGCACCACCCATCAATGACATTCCCAGAGCACCCGTTTTTGAAGTGTATTCTGATGCAAACCCAATCATAGTTGGCCAAAAATAACATACTCCCAACGCAAATAAAGCGGCAGCCACGTAGATCATTTCACCATCTGCAATACTCATAAAATAAATAGCACTTGCGGTTATGATGGCTGACATCAACAATACCCCAATCGGATTTAATTTATGTACAATAGGCCCTGCAAAAAACCGCCCTAAAGCCATAATGCCGGTTACCAAAGCCAAAACCAACATTGGGCTAGCTCCTGATTTGCCCAAAATAGTCTCGACCCACTGTTGTGGAATAAATTCTGAGGTGGCCGTTAAAGTCATACACAGAATCATAAACAAAAACAACGGATTTGCTAAGGCTTTTATATTGGCAGAAGTATCAGACTCAATATTCTCACTCTTTGGAAACGATTGTGTAAATACCAAAAAGCCATATATCAATGTTGGAATGAGCATCGTTGCAATCTGTAATTGCCATCCTAGACCAGCATCTGTCATAAATTTAGATACTAGAGAACCAATTACCAAGCCACCCGGAAACCAAACATGAAACTTATTGAGCATTGCCGTTCTATTGTTGGTGTACATGTCTGCAATCATCGGATTACAAGCAGCTTCAACAGATCCGTTGGCAAAACCAATAAAGAACGTTGAAATAATTAAGCTCCAGAATCCACCTGCGTAAATGGTCATAACTAGGCCTAAAAGGTGGCATATAAACGCTATAATCAATAGCTTTTTTGGCCCTAAGGCATTATATAATAAACCACCAACAAGCATGGCAAGTGGAAATCCTAAAAAGGCCATACTGTTAATATAACCAAGCTGCGTATTATTGATCTCAAAGTCAATTCCAAGCTGGGTCAATATGCCCGCTCGTATTGCAAAAGTCATTGAGGTAACGACCAACGAGATACACGCTGCAAAAAAGAGTTTATTCTTGTTTATTTGTTCCATGATTCTTCTATTTCTAATTAATAAAGTTGGTTACTATTTATAGGCTACTTTCTCATTCTTAAATATTAATGCAAAAATTACAAAAACTAATAATGCAAACCCAGCTGGATACAGCCAAATAGTTTGCCAAGTATGCCCACCATCGGTCAAAAGGTACGTATCTGTAATTTTACCCGCAATCCAAAAACCAATTAACATGCCTACACCATAGGTTGCCAATGTTATCAATCCCTGTGCTGCACTTTTATATTTTTCACCTGCTTTGGTATCGGTGTAAATTTGTCCGGAAACAAAGAAAAAATCATAGCAGATACCGTGAAGTGCTATACCGATTAACAACATAAACGTTAATTCGTCAGCATTACCATAGGCAAACAATACATAACGTATAGTCCATGCCAACATTCCAGCAAGTATGGTTTTCTTAAATCCAAACCTTTTAAAAAAATAGGGCAGTAACAGCATAAAAAGTACTTCTGAAATTTGACCTATTGTCATTTTACCTGTTGGATTGCTCACGCCTATTTCCGATAAAAAAGGATTTGCATTTTGATAATAAAACGCTAGCGGAATACAAATCAAAACGGAGGAGAGAAAGAATATCAAAAAGTTTCTATCCTTTAACAGTTTTAGGGCATCAAGCCCTAAAAGACTTGAAACACTGACCTTTTCTTCTTTTGAAACCCTAGGCGGGGTTTTGGGCAATGTAAAACTAAACACTCCTAAAATCGCTGATGCAATGGCAACCATTAAAAATGTGTTTTTCAACATTCCCTCAGCTCTTGCCTCTGGTGAATCCCAAAGAAAAAGGTAGCTGATGATTAACCCGGCCACTATCCAGCCTATTGTTCCAAAAACACGAACCAATGAAAATTCTTTTGCCGGATTCTTCATTTGATTAAACGATATGGAGTTGACCAAAGCCAGTGTGGGCATATATAAAATCATATAGGCCAGTATGTATGGATAAAACATTGCGAAGCTGTCTGCCCCGTACATTAGATACATTAATCCCGCACCAAGCAAATGTAAAACCCCAAGGATACGTTCTGCGTTAAAATAGCGATCTGCAATGAGGCCAATAATGAAAGGGGCTATTATCGCGCCCCATGATTGGGTAGAAAAAGCTTGTGCGATTTCACCACCCGTAGCTTTTAAATTATCTCCAAGAAAAGTACCTAAAGTGACAAACCAACCTCCCCAAATAAAAAATTCGAGGAACATCATAAAAGACAATTGAAACTTGGTTTTACTATTCATTCAGTGCCTATCGCTTATATAAAACAAAATCAAGAGGTTTTGGTTCTATATCATGGGCTCTTAAATCAGAGAGTATCTGTCCACGATGATGGGTAGAATGGTTGATAATATGAAAGAGCACATCTTTTAAATCATTCGCATATACACGACCTTCAGCGTTTTCATATTCAACACGTTCATTAAAATCATCTCCACTACTGATAATTTCAAAAGTTGTGCGTTGATTTTCATAATGTATATCTCCCCAATTCTCAATCTCGTGAAGCTGCCATGGCATAAATTGTTGTTCTTGGCCAAGTATTTGACTATTCCATCTGCTATGTGCATTCAGAATATGACTGAAAAGCTTAGCACTTTTTTCAGGCACAGCCTTTAAACCAACGGCTTGTTCAATTAATACTTTATTACAATAGAAGTTGTAATCAAAAAGTTGATTAAAAAACGCTTTCATACTATGCTGCTCCTTGTTTACGCTAGTGCTTTTCCAATCTTTATAAGAAGGTTTTTTGTAGCCATTATTCCTTCTTCTTCACCCAAGGCTTTTCCTTCATATTCTACTCCAACAAAACCTTTATAACCGGCTTTCTTGACCGTTTTCAATATACGTTCAAAATCGATTTTAGTTTCATTGCCCTCTGCATCAAAATCGTAAGCCTTTGCGCTAACTGCTTTAGCGTAAGGCATCAGCTCTTCAACACCTTGATATTTATCGTATTCTTCGATACATTTTGACTCGTAATAGTCACCAGATTCCCTTTTGATACAAAAATTACCAAAATCAGGAAGGGTGCCACAATTATCCATACCAACCTCAGCCATAACAGCGACTAACATAGCCGCGTTTGAGGATAGTCCCCCGTGATTTTCAACAATGATATTGATGTTTTTATCTTTTGCATAAGTCGCCAATTTTGACAAACCATCTACCGAAGCCTTTTTCCATGTTTCCGGTTCTTGAACACCGTTAAGGTTAACGCGAATCGCATGACAGCCCATTGCTGCCGCTGCATCAACCCATTTATGATGGTTCTCTACAGCTGCATCCCTAACACTATCATCTGCAGCAGCTAAATCGCCTTGTCGATCGATCATGATCAACACATTTTGAAGATTGTACTTTTTAGCTTCGGCATTACACTTATCTACAAAGTTCTGCATGGCCGCTTCAGAATAACCTGCAGCTTCTAGTTCTTTATGATATAGCTGACTAACATATTCCAATCCTGTAAAACCCCATGAAGCAGCTTTTTCCGCAAAAGTGTAAGGGTCTACCCCACCTTCTCTAATCATCTTATTGATTGACCATTGCGCAAGTGATAATTTAAAAAATGGTTCTGCTACAACTACTAATGTTTCTTCACCCGCACCCACAGATTGCGCTTCTTTTTTCTCTTGTTTACAAGCGTATGCTCCAAAAAAACTTATGGCTAAACCTGTTTTAGCTGTTTTACTTACAAATTTTCTTCTATTCATAGTTGGTCGGTTTAAAGTTTAGAATCATAGAGAAACTAGGATTTACTATAACGTTATAGTGTCAAATTCTCAATAAACACAAGGATTAAATGTAGAAAATTAATTTAATATTTAATACATTTAGGGAATAAACAATTTTTAATTACATGGGTAAATTCTATTATAACGAAGAACAAGATTCGTATGATGCCATTGTTGTTGGCACTGGAATTAGCGGTGGATGGGCTGCAAAAGAATTATGTGAAAATGGTTTAAAGACCTTAGTTTTAGAACGAGGTCGCATGGTGAAGCATCGTGAAGACTATCCTACAGCAAATTTAGACACTTGGGATTTTCCGCATGCGAGACAGCCATCAAGAGAAGATTTGGCTAAACAAGAAAAACAAAGTAGAACCGGCTACACCACCAGGGCAGATTCAAAGCACTGGTTCGTTAATGATTTAGAGCATCCTTACAATGAAACCAAACGTTTTGATTGGATGCGAGGCTATCACGTAGGTGGTCGTTCCATAATGTGGGGACGCCATAGCTACCGTTGGAGTGATTTGGACTTTGAAGCAAATAAAAATGATGGAACTGCTGTGGACTGGCCAGTTCGTTATAAGGATATTGCCCCATGGTATGATAAAGTAGAATCTTATATAGGAGTAACAGGCGAATTATTAGGGCTTTCACAATTACCTGATGGTAAGTTTGAACCCATGATGCCGTTAAATTGTGTTGAAGACCATGTACGCGGTAAAGTTGCCGAACATTTTGATGGAAGGGTTATTACTGCTGGTCGTGTTGCACATATTAACAGTGATAAAAAATTTGAAGGGGATGGACGTTCAAAATGTATGTACCGTAACCGTTGTATAAGAGGTTGTCCTTTTGGAGCTTATTTTAGTAGTGTTTCTTCTACACTGCCTGCTGCAGAAGCCACCGGAAATATGACTTTAAGACCAGATTCCATTGTACATGAAGTTATCTATGATGCTGACACTAAAAAAGCAACCGGTGTAAAGGTAATTGACAGAGTTACCAAAGAGGCCTTTGAATTTAAGGCTAAGGTTATTTTCTTGTGCGCTTCTTCAATGGCTTCTACCGCCATTCTAATGCAATCAAAATCTGACCGGTTTGAAAATGGACTTGGTAATGATTCCGATCAATTAGGAAGAAATATTATGGACCATCATTTAGGCGTTGGTGCATCCGGCAAGTTTGACGGTTTTGACGATAAATATTACAAGGGAAGAAAACCCAACGGAATTTATGTGCCCCGCTTTAGAAATTTAGGGGGTGATTCCAACAGAAAAGATTTTAAACGTGGTTATGGGTACCAAGGTGGTGCGAGCAGAGGAAACTGGGAAGATATGGTAGCAGAAACCACATTTGGCAAAGGCTATAAAGACACCATTCTAAAACCAGGAGGCTGGACGTTTGGCATGGGTGGCTTTGGAGAAGTCTTACCTTATGAAGATAACCGAATGACCTTAGACTATGACCAACTTGATCAATGGGGATTACCTACGGTAACCTTTGATGCAGAGTTTAGAGAAAATGAATGGAACATGCGCAAAGACATGAAAGACCAAGCTGCAGAAATGCTAGAGAAAGCTGGTCTTCGTGATGTTGAACAATATGATAGACCAGGTGCGCTAGGTTTAGGAATTCATGAAATGGGCACTGCACGAATGGGTCGCGACCCTAAAACATCCGTACTTAATGGATACAATCAGGTACATGCTTGTAAAAACGTTTATGTAACCGATGGCGCTTTCATGACCTCAGGGGCATGTGTAAATCCATCATTAACCTATATGGCCTTTACGGCAAGAGCGGCAAACCATGCTGCACAAGAACTTAAAAAAGGAAATATCTAATGGAAAGAAGATCAGCACTTAAAAACATGGGAATGGTATTTGGCTACGCCGTTGCTACTCCTACACTATTAAGCTTGGTACAAAGCTGTAAGGAAAAAGCTCCTTATGCAGAATGGGTTCCAAGTTATTTTGAAAAAGACAAAGGCTATGCTTTGGCACAAATGGTAGACGTTATTCTGCCCAAAACAGACACCCCTTCTGCAACAGAAGTCAACGTGCATGTATTTATTGATGAATTTGCAAAAAGTGTTCTTCCTGAAGAGCAATTAGGAATGCTTGACCTTACCATGGATAAATTCATGAACAAAGTTCTTTCTGGCTCTGATAAAGAATCACTCGCCGACCTTGAAGGTGTCGATTTTGAATCGGCTTTAGCGACGTACTTAAAGAAAAGGTCTGATGAGGACGAAAAAGCCCAAGAAGAAGCTATCGGTGATTATACGCAAGCTGTAATGGCAGGAGAATCTGCTGAATTGGACGATGAGGTCGCTTGTTTTGCCTTCGCAGGAAACATAAGGGATATGGCTACTTGGGCCTATAAATCTTCTGAATATGTTGGAGAAGAAGTATTGGCATATTTACCTGTACCGGGCGAGTATATTGCTTGTGGTGATGTTGATGAACTAACCCAAGGTAGGGCGTGGTCGTTATAAAGACCGCTTTTAATCCGTTTACTAAAAAGAGGTTATCTAAAAATAAAATACCCCAAATAGTTATAAAACTACTTGGGGTATTTTTATTGAATAAACACTAATTTATTATGATCCACACATAAGACAATCATCATCCGCTTGACCTTCTTTAGCACGCGCTACCATTTCCTTCATTTCGGCCGCAGTCATAGGTTGAATGTCAACCTCTTGTTGCGCAGCTGGTTTTGTTGGAGCCACTCCTAATCTTTCACTTCTTTGTGGTGTTGCCGCTACTACTTCTGCATCTGCTGCAATGCTAACAGGCACTTCTTTTTTCTTTGTATTATCCAAGGTAAACTTAATGGCGTCAACTGCCGCTTTGGTTCTTAAATAGTACATTCCTGTTTTAAGGCCACTTTTCCATGCATAAAAGTGCATCGAAGTTAATTTAGAGTAGTTTGCATTCTCCATAAAAAGGTTCAAAGATTGGCTTTGATCAATAAAATATCCTCTATGTCTTGACATATCTATAATGTCTTTCATGCTTAATTCCCAAACGGTCTTATATAATTCCCTAATATCTTGTGGAATCGTTTCTATATGTTGAATAGATCCGTTCGCACGCATCAACTCTTGTTTCATATTCTCGTTCCAAAGACCTAGATTAACCAAATCTTCTAAAAGATGTTTGTTTACCACGATAAATTCCCCGGAAAGCACACGTCTGGTATAAATATTAGAAGTATACGGTTCAAAGCACTCATTGTTGCCTAGAATTTGAGAAGTTGATGCCGTAGGCATAGGAGCTACCAAAAGAGAGTTACGCACTCCATTTTTCTTTACTTCCTTTCGGAGTTTGCCCCAATCCCAACGACCAGATAGTTCTTCATCTTTAATACCCCATAGGTTATGCTGAAAATCACCTTGTGCAATTGGAGAGCCTTCGTATGAAGAATAGGTACCTTCTTCTTTGGCAGCTTCCATTGATGCGGTTACAGCAGCAAAATAAAGCGTTTCAAATATTTCTTGATTTAATTTTTTCGCCTCATCACTTGTAAATGGTAAACGCAACATGATAAAAGCATCGGCTAGGCCTTGAACACCTAAACCAATTGGTCTGTGGCGCATATTAGAGTTCTCAGCTTCTTTTACCGGGTAATAATTTCGATCTATTACTTTATTCAAGTTTTTGGTAACCCGTTTTGTAACCTTAAATAGTTCTTTATGGTCAAAAGCACCATTTTTTACAAACATTGGTAGCGCGATTGACGCTAGATTACATACCGCCACTTCATCCGGTGAGGTATATTCCAATATTTCAGTACATAAATTAGAAGAACGTATAGTTCCCAAGTTCTTCTGGTTACTCTTACGATTCGCTGCGTCTTTATACAACATATAAGGAGTGCCTGTTTCTATTTGAGATTCAAGTATTTTCTCCCAAAGCTCTCGCGCTTTTACCGTTTTTCGGCCTTTTCCTGCTGCCTCATAACCAAGATACAGTTTCTCGAATTCTTCACTGTGGTTGGTGAAAAGACCCGGACATTCGTTTGGACACATTAAAGTCCAATCTTCATTGGCTTCAACACGTTTCATGAACAAATCTGAAATCCACATGGCATAAAATAAATCACGTGCACGCATTTCTTCCTTACCGTGATTCTTCTTTAAGTCTAAAAAATCATAAATATCAGCATGCCAAGGTTCCATATAAATAGCAAAACTTCCTTTACGTTTTCCGCCTCCTTGGTCTACGTAACGGGCCGTGTCGTTAAAGACCTTCAACATTGGAACAATTCCGTTTGACGTTCCATTTGTTCCACCAATGTACGAACCTCGAGCCCTTACGTTATGAATAGATAGCCCTATACCTCCTGCAGATTGTGATATTTTAGCAGTTTGCTTCAAGGTATCATAAATGCCATCAATACTATCTTCTTTCATTGCCAATAAAAAACAAGAAGACATTTGTGGTTTTGGTGTACCAGAATTAAATAAAGTAGGCGTAGCGTGCGTAAAGTACTTTTTAGACATCAACTCATAGGTTTCTATGGCAGCGTCTAAATCATCTACATGAATACCAACTGATACTCGCATGAGCATATGCTGAGGGCGTTCTGCTATCTGCCCATTAACCTTTAATAAATAAGAACGTTCCAAGGTTTTAAAACCGAAATAATCGTAGCCAAAATCGCGGTTATAAATGATCGTAGAATCTAGTTTTTCTGCATTATCAGAAATCACTTTAAACACCTCATCTGAAAGCAATGGTGCTTTTTTGCCTGTTCTAGGATTTACATATTCATATAAATCCTTCATGGTCTCAGAAAAAGACTTTTTGGTATTCTTATGTAAGTTAGAAACGGATATGCGTGCCGCGAGCTTTGCATAATCAGGATGCGTAGTGGTCATCGTCGCCGCAATCTCTGCCGCTAGATTATCCAACTCTGAAGTAGTAACCCCATCATAAAGACCTTCTATAACCCGCATAGCGACTTTTAGGGGATCTACCAGGTCGTTAAGACCGTAACATAATTTTCGAACTCGAGCTGTAATCTTATCGAACATGATCAGCTCTTTTCTTCCGTCTCTTTTTACTACATACATGTGGCTACTTTGTTTTTCTAATTTATATACTATGTTGTGTGCTCTTTACTAAAAGGTTGCCCTTACAGTAATCAAGGCTAGTAGGCTATTGTTTGCTTGGGGCAAAAAACGCAAGGCAATTTTGATGACGAAGGGGAAGCCCCTTCAATACTATTCTTATCTAAAAATCTGCGTCAAAACTGATTTTCTGAGCATCTTCATCTTTATTCATGACGCCCGCTTTCTGGTATTCAGCCACTCTTTTCTCAAAAAAGTTTGTTTTTCCTTGCAGGGAAATCATATCCATAAAATCGAATGGGTTTGTTGAATTGTAAACTTTTTCACATTCCAACTCCACTAAAAGGCGGTCTGTTACGAACTCTAAATATTGAGTCATTAATTTAGAATTCATTCCAATCAAGCTTGCAGGAAGTGATTCGGTAATAAATTCACGCTCAATATTTAAAGCATCGGTCAAAATAGCTGTAATACGCTCTTTTGGCACTTTATTGATTAAGTGCTTATTGTGAAGATGTACTGCGTAGTCACAATGCATACCCTCATCCCTTGATATTAATTCATTGGAAAATGTTAATCCTGGCATTAACCCTCTTTTCTTTAACCAGAAAATAGAACAAAAAGCACCTGAGAAGAAAATACCTTCTACTGCGGCAAAAGCAATAAGGCGCTCTGCAAAACTTGGAGATTCTATCCAATTTAAAGCCCAATCTGCTTTTTTCTTAATTGCAGGGAAATTTTCAATAGCCTTAAACAAGATGTTCTTCTCTTTCTCGTCTTTCACATACGTATCTATTAAAAGAGAATAGGTTTCCGAATGAATGTTTTCCATCATAATCTGAAAACCGTAGAAAAATTTAGCCTCGGCATACTGCACTTCACTTACAAAGTTTTCCGCTAAGTTCTCATTAACGATACCATCTGATGCGGCAAAAAATGCCAAAATATGTTTGATAAAATAACGCTCATCGTCATTTAGCTTGGTACTCCAATCTGTAAGGTCTTCACCCAAATCAATTTCTTCCGCTGTCCAAAAACATGCTTCACATTTTTTATACCATTCCCATAAATCATCATGTTTGATAGGAAATATTACAAATCGGTCTTCATTTTCTTCTAAAATAGGCTCAACAGCAGTAGACATAGTGTTCTTTTTAATTTTATTATTAAGGATTGAAAATTACCTTACGGCAGGGACTAGCAAAGATTGAAAATTGTAAGCAGACGGTAAAGTTTGTTTGAGTTAAACCCTTGCAAAGTTTTTAACACAGATCGTTGAAATGTAGGTTGGCCGCCTATGTTTGTTGCCTTTTTAAAAATCTGTATTGATGATAATATAATGAACAAAAACACACATAAAAAAAAGACCAAAAAGTATGTTTAAAACATACCTCTCGGTCTTTAATATATTACCAAACCGTACGGCCTTGGCTCTACTCACTTTCATCTTTGTTCAGGTAGTTCCCCCGAAACCTAAATCAAAAAATCAAATTCATAGCGGCCAGACTATTTTGCAAATTCACATACGTTTAGCATGTTGGTTGGCCGTACGTTGGTTGGTAATTATCTTTTCTACTTTCTTAATGCTATTTCATCAATAGAATTGACTGCTTCTGATTTTTCTGATACCACGGCGAGCACCAGGGTAATAATCAATAACATAAATAAGATTAAACTTTTCTTCATTACAAACCACTTAAATTATTTTAAGCAAATCGAAGATACCACCTGAACTATTTGAAAATGCTTTGGTTTGTATAGTTGGTACGGAATCTTGTGTAAACGGAGCCACCAAAAAACCCATATTACACCAACATATCCTTCATAAATAATTATCGTAGCTAAAACCCTACATTTCTGTTTTAGTGCATTTTAAAGCTGATTATAATCAAAATTTATCCATCAATACATATTTAGGCCTAAGCCTGATATAATAATGGTAATTTTATGTTCTTATACCCTTTTGAAAGATTATGTTAGAAGCTGTACTTGTTGATGATGAATCAAAGGCTCTTGAAAGCTTAAGCTGGGAATTGAGCAATTTAAGTGACGAGGTAAAAGTAATTGCCACCTTTACGGATGCTCATGAAGCTTTACATTACCTAGAAAAAAATACTCCTGATTGCTTGTTTTTAGATATTGAAATGCCCATGATGGATGGTTTTCAATTTATAAAGAGCCTCAAGAACAAAAACTTTCCTGTTGTCATTACCACAGCCTATAATCAATACGCTCTCAAAGCTTTAAAAAACGAAGCTATAGATTACCTGCTCAAACCTATAGATAGTGATGATTTAGCAGATACGCTAGTTAAAGTCAAAAAATTCAACGAAAGGAATTTTACCGCAGAACGACTAGAACAAATTCTCATCAACTTTAATGCAAAAGCGATACAAAAGAAAATCACCATTAACACTGATGGTAAACTATTGTTTTTAGAAAGCGAAGAAATACTTTATGTAGAATCAGATGGAAATTACAGCACCTTATATTTACAGGATGGTCAAAAAATATTGTTGACTAAAAAATTAAAAGAGGTAAATCAATTGCTTCCTTCAGAATCTTTTTTCAGAATTCATAATTCTTTTGTGGTCAACCTTGGAAAAATAAAAGAGTTTTTAAAGACAGACGGCTATGTCATTTTAAAGACCAATCATAAGATTCCAGTATCCAGACAAAAAAAGTCAGACTTCTTAGATTTATTATAAACTTTGTGAATGGCGCAACTGCTTACACTAACATTAAAGGCAATACAAACTGGAAAAACAAGGTTCATTTTGAGTCTTCTTTTTTTTGTTTTAGGAAGTACCTGTTTCGCTCAAGAGACAGAACTTAAAGAAAAAGCCAATCTATTGGTCCTTACCAAGCCTACTTCTTTCGCGGAAATTAATGAAGCCCTAAGGCCATTTAGAAGAGACACTATTTTTCTTAAATCATTCCTCAACTCGGCGATTGAAAACAACTATCCTGAAGGACAAGCCTATGCCTTAAACCAAATTGGAACTGTCTATCGAAACCTATCGCAATTTAGAAAATCCGTAACCCATCACAAAAACGCATTACGAGTTTCAGAGACTATTGCCAATGATGAATTCATCGTCCTCAGCTTAAACATGCTCGGTGTTGTCTTTAGACGCACTGATGCGATAAAAACGGCATTGGATTATAATCAACGAGCTCTTGAACTGGCAGAAGCTGTGGACTCGCCATCAACCCATATCAAAAGACATATTAATATTTCACTCAATGGCATAGGCAATCTCTACAATTCCCTAGGGCAATATGACTTAGCCATTAATCAATTTAAAAAAGCATTAAAACTAGAGGGCGAACTCGACAACAAGCTTGGACTTGCCATCAACAATAAAAATATTGGCGATTGTCTTGAACAAAAAGGGATGCTCGATGAAGCCTTGGACTATTACAGAAAATCACTGGCCCTTAACGATGAAATAAATAATACGATGGGTAAAATACTATGTAAAAATAGTATTTCACAAATCTACCTAAAGCAGAAAATGCCTAACGCAGCTTTGGTCTTGCTTGAACAATTAAAAAAACCTGCCACCGACCTTGGTGATAAATCTATTCTTTCATCTGTATTAATCAACACCGGATGGGCACAATTAGAAATTGGCAATCACGCTCTAGCCGAAAAAAATATGCTAGAAGGGAAAGCTATGGCCAACAAGGGCAACATGCCAAGTTTGGTAAAGTATGCCAATACTTATTTATCTGAATTAGAGGTCAATAAAGGGAATTACAAAAAAGCTTTTGAGTACTATAAAGAAGCTGATAAATTTGATAGGGAAATTAGCAACGAAAGAAACCTTCGCTATATCAATGATTTGATTTTAAGATACGAAAGCGAAAAAAAGAACAACCAAATATCAACGCTTGCCAAAGAAAACGAACTGGTATTGCTCCGGTTGCGCAAAAACAAAACGACCATATTGGTGAGCACCTTGATCATTGGTCTTATTGCGACGATTCTTTTTATCATGTACCGTCAGTACCAATCAAATTATGAAAAAAGAATGTTAGGGCTTGAACAACATATGTTGCGCAGTCAAATGAATCCGCATTTCTTATTCAATTCTTTAAATTCAATTAAGCTTTACATTATTAATAATGACAAAAAAAATGCCGTTCATTATTTGAATAAATTTTCAAAGTTAGTACGAAGGATATTGGAAGGCTCCACCTTGAAAGAAACACCTTTATCAGAAGAATTGGAAACCGTAGAGCTTTACTTAAATATTGAAAACATTCGCTTTTCAAACGAAATTCAATATGACATTAAAATTGATGAGCGTATTTCACCAGAGCAGGTAAAAATACCTTCCTTGGTGCTTCAACCTTTTCTTGAAAACGCAATCTGGCATGGGCTTTCAGCAAAAGAGGGAGAAAAGAAGCTTTGGCTTGACATCACCAAAAAAGATGAAAGTCATATTCAAATAAGTATTATCGACAATGGTGTTGGCCGAAGAACATCAGAAGAAATAAAGGAAAATAGGGTCTTAAAACGAAAGTCTGTTGGTATTGATATTACAAAAGAAAGGCTTGCCAACTTTGCCAAAGATTATCAATATGACTTTAGTGTTGAAATCATTGACTTATTTGATGATGAGGGTAAGGCAAAAGGCACTAAAATTCTTTTGGAAGTCCCTATTGTATAGGCTTATACTCTGCTGCAACCTCCTCTAACTCTGCATACCAAGCTTCTCCAAATTTCCGAACTAAGGCTTCCTTTACAAACTTGTATATCGGCACTTTCAATTCGGCCCCTAAACTGCACGCTGGGTCACATATTTCCCATTTATGGTAGTTTACGGCAGTAAATTCAGTATACGTTCTAATTCGCACAGGATACATGTGGCAAGAGATTGGTTTTTTCCAATCCGTTGCTCCTGCATTATAAGCCTGCTCTAGGCCACATTTTGTTATTCCTTCTTCAGAAAAAGTAACATAAGCGCACTCACTTTTATTTACTAAGGGGGTTTCCCATTCCCCATCTTCTCCCTTAATAAAAGTACCTTGTTCTTCAATTGCCTTAATACCCTCTTGTCTTAAAAAAGGTTTTACCTTAGCAAAAATACCCTCCAATATTGCAGTTTCATTATCTTCTAAAGGAGCACCAGATGCACCATCAACGCAACACGCCCCTTTGCAAGCGTTCAGGTTGCATACAAAATCGTTTTCTATAATTTCTTCTGAAATAAGGGTCTTACCAATTTGGAACATGACAAATTTTAGTTGTAACAAATTTAATCAACCCTTTCGTAATCCAACAACATCATTTTAAACGTAAATTTGCCCACTTATTTAATTTTTAATGATGCATTTTAATTTTAAAGAAATTGCAACGGCCAGCATGGTGCTTTTTGCAGTAATTGATATTTTAGGAAGTATTCCCATTATTATTTCATTGCGCAAAAAAGTTGGGCATATACAATCAGAAAAGGCTTCTATCGTGGCGGCTTGTTTGATGGTTGCTTTCTTATTTGTGGGCGAACGCATTCTTAACCTTATTGGTATTGATGTAAATTCGTTTGCAGTAGCAGGGGCATTCGTGATTTTCTTTTTAGCTATTGAAATGATATTGGGCATTACCCTTTATAAAGATGAGGAGCCCGAAACTGCCTCAGTAGTGCCTATTGCATTTCCACTTATTGCAGGGGCAGGTACACTTACCTCTATATTGGCAATGCGTGCAGAATATCACGTCGAAAATATTATCGTGGCCATCATTGTAAATATTATTTTTGTTTATCTCGTTTTAAAATCTTCAAAAAAGATTGAAAAAGTATTGAGTAAAAATGGCTTGAGCGTAATAAGAAAGGTTTTTGGCGTAATTTTACTGGCGATTGCAGTAAAACTTTTTGCTGCGAATATTAATGAACTGTTTTAGTTTTTATCTGATTGTAACATGAATAAAACCCTCACCATTGTTTTAGTATTGATTGCATTGGCACTTGCCATTTACAATATCACCTTATTAGATTTTAATAATTTGTTCGAAGGCGATAGTTTAATAGCCTGCATAGGTGTTATGGCTTCCTTTTGTGCTATTGTATTACTATTGGTTTTCAATACCTCAAAAAGGATTTCTGACAAGCTCAAAAACAACTAGTTTTTACTGTTGATAACAGCGTCATCCATTATTTGCATGACCTCGGCATCAAGATCCAATACTTTTTTGAGCATCTTATCATGCTCAGATTTGATTTTAAAACCAATGTTGGGAGAGTATAATTGTTCTGCAATATTTGCCTTCAGGTAGGTTTTAATTCGGCTTTCATTACCGTAAAAATCAAACTTCATAGGCGGTCTTGCATTCAATAAATAGTCAATAAACCGCTCAAATATAATATCATCCACACGGTATTCTTCAACAAATTCTTTCTTTGGATAGTTGGCAAACCGACTCCTATCCTTTTCCAAAAATTTAAAAATAAAATCAGAGAAGAAACCGGTAGCGTCCAAACTTGCTATTCGTTCTTCATCTAAGGTGCCAATAGGTACAAAAACATCTGGAATAATACCACCACCTCCATAGACAACCTTCCCTTTGGGAGTGGTAAATTTTAAAGAATCGGCCACTTTAATACTATCAACAGAAACCAACTCCCCGCTGTTGTAGCGATCCATGTACTTTTGATAGTAGTCTTTGTGCCCTTTGTCATAGGCTTTTTGAATGGAGCGACCCGTTGGGGTATAATATCGTGACACCGTTAAGCGTACCGCAGATCCATCACCCAAATCCATTTCTCGCTGAACCAGGCCTTTGCCAAAAGAACGCCTTCCAACGATTGTGCCTATATCATTATCTTGTAGCGACCCAGCAATAATTTCACTTGCTGAGGCAGACCTTTCGTTAATTAGGACATAAACCGGATTATCTTCAAAACTGCCACGACTGGTTGCGAAAGCTTTATTGATTTTTCCATTTTTATTTTTGGTGAACAATATTAGCTTTCCGTCTTCTAAGAATTCATCGGCCATTTTCTCTGCGATGCCCAAATACCCACCCGGATTATCCCTCAAATCAAGAACCAATTTATTAGCTCCCTGTTTTTGAAGGTTTAAAAGTGATTCTTTAAACTCTTTAAAAGTAGATTCTGCAAACCTGTTTATTTTAATGTAGCCCATGGTATTGGTCAACATGTAATTGGCTTCTACGCTTTTAATCGGCACCACACCCCTTTTAATAGTGACATCAAAAGTTCGATTTTCTGATTTGCGGTAAATTCTCAATGCCACCTTAGTACCATTTTTCCCTTTTAATTTTTCTACTAAAGTCGTATTTGGTATTCTTTTGCCAAACAGTGTATCCTTATCGGCAAGTAGTATTTTATCACCAGCTTTTAATCCTTTTTTATAACTAGGGCCATCTTCAATGGTCCTTACCACGGTCAAGGTGTCCCTAAACATATTGAACCGTATACCAATACCCACAAAGTCACCCTTCATACTTTCTGAAACGGCGTCCATTTCACTTCTGGGAATATAAACAGAATGGGGATCTAACTTTCCTAGAATATTATTTACGGTAATGTCTACAATACTGTCCGTATTTACCTCGTCAACATATTCGTAATCAATAAAATCAATCAGTCGATTTAACTTGTCTTTCTTTGAATTGGTCGAGAACAGCTTCTCTGGCGTATCGTTAAAGTGCAATTTTCCTCCAATAAAAATACCTATTGCAACAGCCAAAGCAAGCAAGGTAGGAAGGATATAGCTATATTTTTTTTTCATCTGTTCTAAATCAATTTTTTTAAGGTAAGCTGCAATTCACTGTCGAACCTTTAACTCATCTTTCAATTATCTTGGGCTCAATTCATCATTTAGCGTTAAATGGATTACACCATTTCTTCTAAAATTGGCAAATGCATGGTTGCTACGCCTGCGCGTTCTAAAAACTGAATACCTGAATCGTCTTTATAAGCGTTTTGATACACAACACGTTTTATGCCAGATTGATGAATGAGCTTACTACACTCCCTACATGGTGATAAGGTAATATAGAGGGTAGCCCCTTCGCAAGATTGCGTTGAAGAAGCGACTTTCAGTATTGCATTTGCTTCTGCATGAAGCACATACCACTTTGTATACCCTTCTTCGTCTTCACAAAAATTCTCAAACCCGGTAGGGGTGCCATTATACCCATCTGATATAATCATTCGCCCTTTTACAATGATAGCCCCAACTTGCTTACGTTTACAGAAAGAGAGTTTGCCCCATTCTTTTGCCATACGCAAATAGGCCTTGTCATATTTTTCTTGCTTACTCGCTTTCATATTCTAAATAAATAATGCGCTATTACACATTTTAAAAAATCTATTCGTAAGCGTCAGTCCGAACGGTTGATTTTAGTTTTTTTGCTAAAATCAAATGTATCGACAACCTTTGGAACACAAATTCTTCTCGATACAAATTCTCTCATACCTCAACACTTCACTTGAAGTGACACTTTTGGTTAACGCTTTAATAACATCTTATCATTAGCGAACCCCATGAGAATACTTAAATATACCTGCTTTGAAAGACCCGCACAACGGAATTCGATTAATTTTAACGATTCGCCTAGTTAGGGAACGTTGCCATTAACATTGGTATTGTAATTAGAAGAATTAAAATCGATGTAACGCCAATAAAAATGACTTGCTTCAACTTAAGTATCTCTTGAAAGAGATAGGCCACTGCCAGTACCATTAAAATGATGGTAACTTGAGATAGTTCAATGCCCGTAGCAAACCCTAAAAGCGGGCCAAGCTTATTTTCTTCTTCGGCCATCAGCATATTAAAATAGTTGGAAAAGCCAAAACCGTGAATAAGTCCAAAAAATGCCGTTGCCAAAGCTTGAAAATAAATTCCCGTTGTTCGTTCTTTCTTGAAAATTCTTAAAAAATTAAACAATGCGGTTAACGCTATGGTTACGGGAATCAAAAATTCGATTAAAACCACATCAACAGAAAACACATCATATACCGAAAAGGCTAGTGAAGTACAATGGGCAATAGTAAAAATAGTCGCAAGAATCACTACTTGTTTCCACTGCTTAAACGTGAAGGGTACTGCCAAAGCTGCCAAAAACAGAATATGGTCGTAAGCACCTAGATCCAGTACGTGTTCTAATCCCAATTGTATGTAAAACCAAAAGTCTTGCATCGTTATTCTAAGGTTTACGGTTTACGGTTTACGGTTTACGGTTTACGGTTTACGGTTTACGGT
>CAYGUO010000007.1:0-13849 GCA_964353095.1 uncultured Flavobacteriaceae bacterium
TGGTTGACGCAAAATACGACATACTGGTGAACTTTTCTAAACTCACTCATCAGCTCTTTGGGAGCTGCACAGTAGCCCATTTTCCAACCCGTAACATGAAAGGTTTTCCCAAAAGAGGCGCAAAGGATGCTTCTTGAAGCTAAATCTTTAAACTTCGCAGCACTTTCATGGGTCTTACCATCAAAAACAAGATGTTCATACACTTCATCACTTACTACAATGATATTGGTTTGCTTTAAAATAGCCTGGAGCTTTAACATATCCTTCTCAGAAAGAATAGTGCCGGAAGGGTTGTGTGGCGTATTGATGATGATCATTTTAGTCTTTGGTGTAATGGCACTTTTAAAAGCCGTCCAATCAATTTGAAAATCGACACCCAATAGTTGAACGGGAACGACCCTACCGCCGCATAAATCAATAGCAGGCTCATAGCAGTCATAAGCAGGCTTGAATATAATCACTTCATCATTTGGTTGAACGAAGGCAGAAATCGCGGTAAAAATTCCCTGTGTGGCACTGGCGGTTATGGTAATTTCAGTTTCTGGATGATAGCGATGTCCATATAAGTTTTCAATCTTTTCTGCAATAATTTCGCGAAGCGAATAAATACCCTGCATTGGGGCATATTGATTATAACCTTGTGAAATTGACTTTTGAACCAATTTTAATAATTCAGGGTCTGCATTGAAATTGGGAAAGCCCTGTGACAGATTTACAGCCTTGTGTTCATTGGCCAGTTTCCCAATTTTTGTAAAAATGGTAGTGCCAATATGGGGTAATTTTGAATTAATTAGATTCATAAGTTTTGAGGTGCGTAATGACCGAATTTAAACAATCTTCAAGGCTCTTCTCTACTTCTTTTTGCCAAAAACGGAATACAGTATATCCAAGGTTTCTTAAAGCAGCGTTTACTTCTTGGTCACGTTGCATATTACGTTCTATTTTCAAAAGCCAAAACGCTCGGTTGGTTTTGATTTTGGTTTTACGCTCTTCCCACTTATAACCGTGCCAAAATTCCCCATCAATAAAAATGGCTGTCTTGTATTTTTTTAATAAGATATCAGGTTTGCCAATGAGTTTTTTGTAGTCAATTCGATAGCGATACCCTGCCGCCCAAAGGGCTTTCCGAAATGTTAGTTCTGGCTTAGTGTTCTTGCCTCTAATTTTACTCATGATTTTCGAACGTTGCGGTGTGGTATAAAACCCCGATGCTTCGTTAAACCGTGGGACTTTGATACGTTCTTTTGAATAAATCTTGGACATGAGTTTAAGGTACAAAAAAACCCAAACTCCATATTTGGAATCTGGGTTTTAATCTTTTATTGAATTACAGGTTTAGCCCTTTACGCTAGCTGCTAAATATTCACGGTTCATACGGGCAATGTTTTCTAAAGAAATCCCTTTTGGGCACTCTACTTCACAAGCACCTGTATTGGTGCAGTTACCAAAACCTTCTATATCCATTTGGCGAACCATATTTAAAACCCTATCTGTGGCCTCAACTTGCCCTTGCGGAAGCAAGGCAAACTGAGAAACCTTTGCTGAGGTAAACAGCATAGCACTTGCATTTTTACAAGCAGCTACGCAAGCTCCACAACCAATACAGGTGGCAGCGTCCATCGCTTTATCAGCAACGTGTTTTTCAATCGGAATGGCATTGCCATCTATAGGGTTTCCTGAAGTGTTTACAGAAATATAACCACCAGCTTGTTGAATTCTATCAAATGCAGTTCGGTCAACAATTAGATCTTTTATTACCGGAAAAGCTTTTGCCCTCCATGGTTCAATAACAATGGTATCACCATCATTAAAGCTTCTCATGTGTAATTGACAAACGGTAATTAGAGAATCTGGCCCATGTGGCCGGCCATTGATCATTAACGAACAAGTACCACATATTCCTTCTCTACAATCATGATCAAATTCTATGGGTTCTTCGCCTTTGGCAATTAAATCTTCGTTTAAAATGTCAAGCATTTCTAAAAAAGACATGTCGCTTTCTACACCTTCAAGGGTGTAACTAGCCATGCTTCCTTTTGCAGAAGCATTTTTTTGACGCCATATTTTCAAATATAATTTCATAGCAATATTATTTATAGGAGCGTGTTTTTAATTTAATGTTTTCGTAAACTAAATCTTCTTTATGCAGTTTAGCTTTACTTGGTTCAGGATTGTATTCCCAAGCGGAGACAAACTTAAAGTTTTCGTCATCACGCAAGGCCTCGCCTTCTGGAGTTTGATATTCTTCTCTAAAGTGACCACCACAAGACTCGTTTCTTTCGAGGGCATCTTTTGCAAATAACTCGCCCAATTCTAAAAAGTCTGCTACCCGACCAGCTTTTTCGAGCTCTTGATTTTTAGCTTCTGCCTCTCCCGGGATTTTTACATTTTCCCAAAAATCGGCACGTAATTCAGCAATTTCTTTCATTGCTTCTTTCAAGCCTTTTTCATTTCTGGCCATACCACATTTATTCCACATGATCTTTCCTAATTTCTTGTGGTAATAATCAACAGAATGAAGACCTTTGGCAGACATAAGCTTAGAAATTCTATTGCGAACATTTTGCTCAGCTTCGTCAAATTCAGGGCTATCTGTGGGTATTGCACCTGTTCTAATATCATGTGATAATTGGTCACCAATCGTATAGGGCAAAACAAAATAGCCATCAGCCAAACCTTGCATTAAAGCAGAGGCGCCTAAACGGTTGGCACCATGGTCGCTAAAGTTAGCTTCACCAGCTGCATAACAACCCGGTATGGTAGTTTGCAGATTATAATCTACCCATAAGCCACCCATGGTGTAATGTACCGCTGGGTAAATCATCATTGGCGTTTTATATGGATTTTGATCTACGATTTTTTCATACATCTGAAAGAGGTTACCATATTTAGCCTCAACTATTTTTTCTCCTAATTCACGAATGGTCTTATCATCAGGGTTTTTCATCCCAGAGGTCAAAGCTTTTTCACGACCATAGCGCATAATAGCTGCGCTGAAGTCAAGATAAACGGCCTCACCTGTTTTGTTTACACCATAACCGGCATCACAACGTTCTTTTGCTGCTCTAGAGGCTACATCACGTGGCACCAAGTTCCCAAAAGCAGGATAACGACGTTCTAAATAATAATCTCTGTCCTCTTCCTTGATTTCAGTTGGTTTTAACTGCCCTTGCTGAATCGCTTTTGCATCTTCAATATTTTTAGGAACCCAAATACGGCCATCATTACGCAACGATTCTGACATCAATGTCAATTTCGATTGATGATCACCAGAAACCGGAATACAAGTTGGATGGATTTGTGTAAAGCATGGATTTGCAAAGAAAGCTCCGCGTTTGTGCGCTTTCCAGGCAGCCATTACATTCGCACCCATACAATAGGTAGATAGATAAAACAGATTGCCATATCCGCCAGTTGCTAAAACTACAGCATGACCAGAATGTCTTTCAATTTCGCCGGTTACTAAGTTACGGGCAATAATACCTCTGGCCTTACCATCAACCAAGACCATATCCAACATTTCATGACGGGTATATGATTTGATTTTGCCACGTTGTATTTGGCGGTTCATAGCGGCGTAGGCTCCTAGCAATAATTGCTGTCCCGTTTGCCCTTTTGCATAAAAAGTACGGGAAACCAAAACACCACCAAAAGAACGGTTATCCAATAACCCACCATATTCACGTGCAAAAGGAACTCCTTGTGCAACGCACTGGTCAATGATACTGGTTGACACTTCAGCCAAACGATGCACATTACCTTCACGAGAACGGTAATCACCACCTTTAATGGTATCGTAGAAAAGACGGTAAACACTATCCCCATCACCTTGATAGTTTTTAGCAGCGTTCACGCCTCCTTGTGCAGCGATGGAATGCGCACGCCTAGGTGAATCTTGATAACAAAATGTTTTTACATTGTACCCTAATTCAGCAAGAGTGGCAGCCGCAGAGCCACCAGCAAGTCCAGTACCCACAACGATAATATCAATATTACGTTTGTTGGCAGGGTTAACCAAATCAATTTCGTTTTTATGCTTTGTCCACTTATCGGCCAAAGGGCCAGATGGAACTTTAGAATCCAATATTCCCATAATTAATGTGTAATTGGGTTAAGGTGGTGGTAAATGGCAATAAAAGCAAATGCCAAAGGAACGACCACTGCAAATAATTTTGTGAACGACTTTATAGCCGGTGTATACTTGTTGTTAACGCCCATACTCTGGAATGATGATTGAAAACCATGCCATAAGTGAAGGCTCAAAAGCACGAAGGAGATTACATAGAGCACCGTTCTCCAAATTGGCGCAAATTTCTCAACGGTTTCAGCGTAGTAACGGGTTGGATTTTCAGGGTTGGCTTCCACATATTTGTAAGTCATTTCATGAACCCAAAAGTCATAGAAGTGCAGTCCTAAAAAGGCAAGTACTACCAGACCGGAATAAATCATGTTACGCGATGCCCACGGTGCATTAGCACTACCTTGAAATTTGTTATAACTAATTCCTCTTGCTGCTCTATTTTGAAATTCAAGGACAAAGCCCATAACAAAATGCACAATAACACCAATAATCAATATGGGTTGCATGGCATATTGCACGATAGGGTTATACCCCATAAAGTGCGAAGCTTCGTTAAAAAAATCAGGAGCAATTACGGAAGCAAGGTTGATGGTAACGTGTAATACAAGAAAAATCACTAAAAAAAGCCCAGAAAGCGCCATCACTACTTTACGGGCAAGCGAAGATTTTATCAATCCACTCATTAGTCTTTGGTTTTGTTAACAAAGTTAACGTACGGGCGAGTTTTTAACAAGCTTTCAACAATGCAATACCACTTATTTAGAAACATTATAAGCAAGGCCTGAAAACGTTTGATAAAGTTTGTTAAAATTGAAGGTGCAAATGGCAAAATCTTGAACAAAAATTGACGGGCTACATCCATGAAAATTTAATATTACTAGTGGAATTCTAATTTTTAACCGATATTGACTTGGTATTCTTAACAAGTTGAAGACGAATAATGAATATTGCCCTTCTTTCCGTTAGCTTAAATGTTCATTCTACAAGAAGAATTGCAATTGAGGCTCAAACTCTTGGGCATTATGTTGAATTGATCGATCACACCAAGTGTTCCGTAAAATTGGGCGATGGAAAACCAAAAATATTTTTTGGTGAAGAAGATGTGACCAGTGAATTTGATGCCATTATCCCGAGGATAGGAACAAAAGTGACACGGCATGGTGCTGCCATTGTAAAGCAGTTTGAAATGAACAATGTTTTTAGTACCGCAAGGTCTTTAGGCATTACCAGAGCTAGAAACAAAGTGAGAACCCTTCAGATTATGGCTCGGAAAGGAATTCCTATTCCTGAAACTTTGTTTTCAATTAACCCTGATAACATAGAAGACCAAATACGCCTTTTAGGCGGTCCACCAGTGATTATAAAAATACAGGAGGGAACCCAAGGATTAGGAGTGATTTTGGCAGAAAGTAAAAAATCTGCAAAATCAATTATAGATACTTTCTATAAAATGGATACCAGTATTTTACTTCAGCAGTATGTTGAGGAGGCGAACGGAGAGGATATCAGAATTATAGTTATTGGAAATAAAGTAGTTGCAAGTATGAAACGCGTCAGTGAGCGTGATGAATTTCGGTCAAACGTTCATAGAGGTGGGTCTACAGAAGCTATTGAAATTACCCCAGCAGAAAAGTCAATTGCTTTAAAAGCGACAAAATATTTAGGGTTGGGCGTTGCAGGAGTAGACTTGATGCGATCTAAAAAAGGCCCTGTATTACTTGAAGTAAATGCATCGCCTGGTTTGAAGGGAATTGAAGCCGCAACAGGCATTAACGTTGCCAAACACATTATTCAATTTGTTGAAAAAAATGCACTTAGAAAGCGAAGAAAATAAGAGGATAACAATCAACGGAAATAGCATTGCTCCTGGCGAAAGCAAACTAGTTCGTATTGAGATCGCTAGTTTGCCAACAGGAACAGTAATTGATATTCCCGTGCATGTTTTTAATTCTAAAAACCCTGGCCCCACGATATTGATTCAGGCTGGGTTGCATGGTGATGAAATTAACGGAGTGGAAACATTACGAAGAATGTTGGCACAGAAAAGCTTTAAGATCAATAGTGGTGCGGTTATCGTGGTGCCTATTTTAAATATTTTCGGATTTATACATTTTTCGAGGGATGTGCCAGATGGTAAAGATGTGAACAGAAGCTTTCCTGGAAGTAAAACAGGTTCTTTAGCAAGCAGAATAGCCTATCATTACACCAATGAGATCCTGCCTCAAATTGATTTCGGAATTGATTTGCATACTGGCGGTGGCCAACGTCATAATTACCCGCAAGTTCGCTATACGGCTGGTGATAAAACCAGCAAAGAACTAGCAGAAACCTTCAATGCTCCTATATACTTCGCATCAAATTTAATTAATGGGTCGTTTAGAAAATCAGCTCTTAAAATGAAGAAGCCCATTGTGGTTTATGAGGCTGGAGAAAGTATGCGTTTTGACGAATTTTCTATACAAACGGCCATTTCAGGGATTAAAAATATACTCAGTTCTTATCAGATGATTTCAGATGTAGAGCGTTCAAAAGAAAACCAAATGGTTCATTTGGACAAAAGAAAATGGTTGCGGGCTTCTATGGCTGGGATGTTTATACCTAATGTAGCGAATGGGGCCGCCGTCGCAAAAAACCAAATGCTAGGGGTCATTACGGATACGTTTGCAAAAAAGCACAAAGACATAAAATCACCTTTTGATGGATATGTTCTTTGTATCAATCATCAAGGGGTGGTAAATCAAGGTGATGCCCTATTTCATGTGGGCAGTTAATCGGCTAATTCCTTTTTACCTTTGATTTTTGACAAACTCCAACGAATAGCTTCTTCTAAATCAGAAAACTGTTTAATGGAATTTTTAAAAAACATACGCTCCATCACTAAACTTGAGAAGCTCCCTTTGGTATTGCCTACTACGGAGTAAAAGCTAAGCCGGTTTCTATTGGTATAAAACTTTGCCCAGTCTGTTGGAACAACATGGTAATCATTTACCCGGTTTGAAACGTAGGCAATGGGCATGTTATCACCAAAAATATCACGAGCGGCTTCAATAGCTTTTTGAGCCATATCCCAGCCAAAAACAACCCCTTTGTTAACTTCAGAAATCACCAACCCATTAAAGAAGTAGAATTTGCCAAATTCATATTCTCTAATTTCTTTGATGTTTTTGAAATAGGGGATTTCGGGGACCCTTTTCATGGTGAATTGGTTTAATCTTAGATGAACTATAAATATACAACTAATCTACTTGGTATAATGAAGGTAAAAAGACAGAAAATTCTAATGAAAAATCTTACAAAAATTGATTTTCAATTATTTATAACCTATTGTCATATTTTTTCAAGTAACGTATATTTCTGAAGTTTAACACAATGGCATGAAGGACTGTACTTTGTTTTAAATCCTATCAAGTAGATAAGGGTTTTAATTCTCCATATTCTTCAGTTGAATTCCTAAAGCCTTAGTTGATAGTTGCACTTCAACCAATGATAAAATCAAGGAAACCATTAAAAAAATTAAACTTATCCCAAAAATGATATTTGCCCAAATAGCTAATTCTACATAAACCAGAAACATGGTTATAGCTGCCAAAAGAAAGCTTATGATTGCCGTGGCCTGCATATTTTTAATGATTTCTAACCGTGTTCTTAGTTGACTTATCTGTTGTTTCAAAGGCGCTGCCTCAGATTCTTGAAACTGTTTGTGCAGTTGCCGAATTAAATTCGCAATGGCCAAATAGCGGGCATTGTAGGCCAACATCGTCAATGAGATTGCAGGAAACAATAAAGCAGGAATACTCAGTGTAAGTTGCATTTATTCAATTTTAAATTCAGTTTTTTCTATTGCTCCTTTGCCAGTAATTTCTATTACATATTCACCTTTTGGTAAATAGGTCTTACCATTTTTTGCCTCTGTCAATTTCATTTTATTCTTTTTCAAAAAGTTACTTTTTCCTTTTTTAGAAAAGGCAACATCATACATAAGTATATTTAAGCCACTATCTGCTAATGCTTCCATCTCACTCACTTCAATGCCATCTATAGTTTTGATATTTGCGGTGTAAGTGGTTTGGTTTAAACTGTAAAAGTGAATCGCTAATTCTGGGGTATTGGCATCCATCCATTTGCTCCAGCTACTGCCCCAACGGCGAGAATGTTTGATTGTTTTAGGCTTAAAAACATGTAAGGTTTTGCCTAATATAGCATCATTTATTTGTTGTAAGGTTGAGATATCAGCTTTGTAAATACTTCGGCCGTGCGTTCCAACAATAAGGTGTTTTGCTTCTGGCTGGATCACTAAATCATGCACGGCAACATTGGGCATACCGTTTTGAAATACTTGCCAAGACTCACCTTGGTTTAAAGAGGCATACAAACCGTTGTCCGTGCCTACAAAAAGCAATTTTTCATTTTCTGGGTCTTCAATAATTACATTAACGGGAGAGTGGGGCATATTGCCAACAATACTTTTCCATGTTTTACCGTAATCATCACTTTGATATAGATACGTTTTGAAATCATCCCATCGGTAACCGCTCAACGATACATAAACCCGTTCTTTTTTATGAGAAGATGCAAGAACCGTGCTTACCCATAAATTTTTTGGGAAGGTATTGGAAATTATTTCCCAACTACCACCGCCATTTTTGGAGTGTTGTGCCAAGCCATCATCGCTACCAGTGTACAATAACCCAAATTGAAACGGAGATTCTGAAATTGTGGTCAAGGTGCCGTAGGGTACGTTTCCTTTTTTGCCTCCGGTGGTGAGGTCAGGCGAAATGGCTTCCCAATCATCACCCTGGTTCATGGAGCGCATCAATTTATTGGTGCCAAAATAAAGAATGTCTTGGTTGTGCGCTGAGAGTAAAATAGGGGACTCCCAGTTAAAACGGTAAGGGGCTTCGCCTAATTTGTGTTTAGGGCGAATGAAGGTTCGCTTGTCATTGCCAATATCCAGTCTTGAATAATAACCAAATTGAGAACCGGTGTAAATAATATTTGGATTACGACGATCTATCTGAATCTGCATGCCATCGCCGCCCGCAATACCTTTCCATGGGTGTTGACCTGTCTGTTGCCAACGAAAATTGATCTCGGCATTGTGGGGTCCCATCCAAACACCATTATCTTGTAAACCTCCATATACATTGTAGGGATCTTGGTGGTCAATATTGATGGCAAAGAACGTACCGACTGCTTCTGAATTGTTTTTGATCCAATGTTCTCCATCATCATAAGAAATATTGAGTCCTCCATCGTTACCATTGATCAAATGGCCTGGCATTTTTGGATTTACCCACAAGGAGTGATGGTCAACATGTACATTTTCTTTTTGTATAGAAGTGTAGGTTTTACCCGCATCATCTGATTTAATGATAGGCACGCCCAACAAATAGATTTTATCCTTATTACTGGCATCTACACGAACTTGTGCAAATACGTAGCCGTAACTGTAAAATAGGTCATCAATATAATCTTCATTTTGTTTTTCCCAAGTAAGGCCGCTATCATCACTGCGATAGACCTCAGCGCCTATTACCGGAGTGTCAAACATGCTTGTATTCGCATCTTCAAGGTACAAGGCAATATCAGAAGGTTTGGCAGTGCCTTTTAAAACCATGGCTTTAATGCTTTCTGCTGAATATTCCTTAGGAAAGCGGTTTTCTTTTAAAAACCCATTCAGTTCTTTGTTTGCCAATTCTTGAAAATCTGTAGCAGAAATGGATTTAAACAGGTTTTTTTGGAGTCCTTCTGAAGTTGTTTTTTCGTCGGATGATTTTGGACGACGAAATTGGCTATCGTGAACGGCATAAACCGTAGAGTCATCAAAAACTGCTAAACCAATTCTGCCCACACCATCGCCTGTGGGGAAGCCACTTTCAGCAGTTGAAATTTTTGTCCAAGTAGTGCCTGCATCCGTACTTTTATAGATGCCAGATGCATTGCCATTTCCGGTAAAGTTCCATGCTTTTCTATCTTTTTGCCAAGCAGCGGCATAAATGGTCTCGAAATTATTTGGATTAGCTGCGACATCAATAATTCCTGTTACGTCATCAATAAATAGTGTTTGTTGCCACGTTTTACCACCATCGGTGGTTTTGTACATACCCCTTTCGTTGTTGGGGGAATACAAATGGCCAGTTACCCCAACAATAACTTCATCGGGTTTGTTAGGGTGAATTAGGATGCGTCCAAAATGATGTGCATCTCTGAGTCCCATATTTTCCCATGTTTTTCCGTTATCAGTGGTTTTTAAAATACCGGTACCCGCATAAGAAGAACGTGATGATATGTTTTCACCCGTACCCACCCAAATGGTTCCACTCTTCCAATCCACTGCAATATCACCAATATTTACAGTTTCAGCGTTGTCCATAATGGGTGTGAAAGAAGTGCCATTATTCACGGTATGCCAAAGGCCACCAGAGGCATAGCCCACATAAAATTCCGTTTGGTTTTCTGGATTGACCTCTAAATCAGCGACACGACCGCTCATAACGGTTGGGCCAATATTTTGCAAGGGTAGGTTTTTTAACAAAGAGGCGTCCCTCATGTTGCTTTTTCGATCTAAAGTCTTTGTCACCTCTTCTGAAGAGGTTGGCGTTTGTTGCGCTAAACCCGAGGCAACTATGAATAGGATGAAGGATAGGGTGCTAAGTTTCATGGTCAGTTAAATTTTGATAGGTGGAAAGTTAGGAATATCTAGGTATAGTCACAAAATAAGATTTCCATTAAGCTAATGGCAAATTTAATATCAAAATGATAATTTTATAACATATTAATTGTCAGATACATAAAAATTCTGTTTATTTATTATCAAGTAACCATTAAAACTAAAATTATGGAAGAGTATCTGCCGTTGATCATTCAACTGGTTTCAGGTGCAGCAGGTGGAAACCTCGCTGGAAAATTATTGCCAAAACTAAATTTAGGAACCTTAGGAAATTCCATCTCAGGAATCCTCGGAGGCGGACTGGGAGGAACTTTACTGGGCATGCTCGGTTTAGGAACCGATGGAGGAATGGATTTAACGAGCATCATTGGAAGTGTTGCCGGAGGTGGTGTTGGTGGTGGCGTGATTATGGCCATTATTGGCGCCATAAAAGGAGCCATGTCTAAATAGTACATTAACCAACTTTGAACTTTAGGGGGCTTTTATAGCCCCTTTTTTTATGACTTTATCTTCTTCCCAAATTCCAATTGCAGCTCACTTTTCTTTAGCTGATCATTCAATGCCTTTACTTCAACATCAATAAAGATTTTAAACTTCTTTTCTGCGCTCAGTAATCTTTTGTTCAGTACCTGATACACTTCTTGTTGCTGGTCCGTAGGTTTAAAATCTACTCCAAAGCCACCAATATCACTTGCTAAAGCACTTATTCTGCCATATAATTTCATGGGGGAACGAAAGGCATCTTCACGGGCACCTGTTAAATGAATATCGTAAAGGGCGCCTGCAATGGCCTCTGCATTTGCTAGTAATGCATTGGCAGTCTTTATATCTTTCTTGACCTTTAGTTGTGGTACGATTTCTTTTAGTTCTGAACGGATGTCCTCAATGTCATTGATCATGGTGACCGCTAGGTTCATGGCATCTCTAAGTTCCAAAGAGAAATCAACCTGTTGTTGTATGTCTGCAATATTTCCGGCGGTGCTGGGGTCTTTAAGAACGGTGAGTTCACGAACATACGCTTCTTCACCAATAATAAGTTTTACTTTGTAATTATCGGGTACAACACGAGGCCCATATTGGCCGCGCCAAAGGTCCAAATCCCAAGTGACCAAAGGGCGCCAGCCTTCACCGTTGAGCTGTACCCAAGGTCTGCCGGGAGGTGTTGTTTGTAATCTAGGTTTATAGGTAGGTTCATATCGCAGGTCCCAAACGGTGCGGTGTACCCCTTCAGAAGTTTCACCCTTCAACGTTCTCACAATTTCATCGGTAGTGGTCAGAATCTGAATCTCTACCTTTTGGTCTGTGCTGTCTTTTAAAAAGTAATTAATGTAGGCCCCATATTTGGGGTTTTGCCCTGAGTTCAAACTAGGACCGTCGGTTTTGATGGCTTGTTGGTCTTGAAAACGATAAGCCTGCCGTAAACTGAACAGATGTGCCTTTTCATTTTTGGCATCATCAAATTCCCGCAAAGCGGAAATATCATCTAAAATATAATAGCCACGGCCGTAAGTGCCTATGACCAAATCGTCAAAACGCTCTTGTACTTCTAACCAATAGATAGGTGCTGGTGGTAGATTATTCCTAAGGCGCATCCAACTATCACCATCGTTAAAACTAATGTATAGGCCATTATCGACCCCTAAATACAACATCCCTTCCCGTTTGGGGTCTTCTTTGATGACATGCGCAAAACTGTGAACCGATTTTGGAACGGCATCGCTAATCAATTTCCACGATTGCCCATAGTCTTCGGTTTTATACACATAAGGGTCAAAATCGCCCATTTGGTGCAAATCTACTGTGATATAAACAGCTCCTTTTTTAAATCTAGAAGGTTCAATATTGGCAATGGTTCCCCATTTGGGTAGGTCTGGAATATTAGCGGTTACATTGGTCCAATTTTCACCTCCATCTTTGGTCAATTGCACTTGTCCGTCATTACTACCTGTCCATATTACCCCTGGTTCTAAGACAGATTCTTCTATGCTGAATAAGGTTGCACCATCAAAGGTCATGAGATTGTCTACCGCAATACCACCCGAATTTTGCTGATGGGTTTTATCATTCAAGGTCAAATCAGGACTGATAACCTGCCAACTTTGCCCATCATCATCACTTTTATGAACAAACTGACTCCCTACATAAACTCGGTGTTTGGTATGTGGGGAAAAAGATAATGGAAAGTTCCAATGCCAGCGGTATTTTAGTTTGCCGGGTTCCCAACCGTAACCCGCTTCTGGCCAAACACGCACATCACGAGCATGACCGGTTCTGGCATCATAGCGTTGCAATCCACCATCATAACAACCGGACCAAACAATATTATTGTCCAATGGGTCAGGCTGGGCAAAGCCACTTTCACAGCCACCAACACTTTTCCATAAGCCAAGGGGAATATAGCCTTGGCGACTATTACTTGGCCCTTTGTATGAGTAGCCGTCTTGTCGATTTCCATATACGTTATATGGAATTTGATCATCTACTGAAACGTGGTACATCTGGGCAATGGGCAATACAATTCGTTGATAACTATCACCACGGTTTGAGCTAATGCTTGCTCCACCATCGTGTGCGACCATAATTCTGTTGGCATTGGTAGGGTCAACCCAAATATCATGGTTATCACCTCCGGCTCGGTAGCCCGATTTTAATGTTTTACCACCATCTTTTGAAACGGTGAATTTGACACTGGCGAAATAGAGTTCATTGGGATCATCTGTTGAAACGGCCATTCGGGTATAATAAGGGGCACGCTCGTTGATATCATGGTTTCGGGTTTGTAGTGTCCACGTTTCGCCAAAATCTTGTGAACGGTAGAGTGCAGGACTATCGATTTCAAATAGGGCATAAACAATATTGGGTTGAGAATGGGCAATAGCCACCGCAGTTTTTCCGACTTGGTTTTCAGCTCCCCCAGGCAATCCGTTTTCAGAAAGAGCTTTCCAGTTATCACCACCATCCATAGAGCGATAAATTCCACCGCCTGCACCGCCACTTCTCAAGCCCCAAGTATTGATATGAATAGACCACATGGCAACCATGAGCTGATCTGGATTTTTGGGATTCAATGCGATATCTGCTGCACCGGTATTTTCATC
>CAYGUO010000007.1:13949-25776 GCA_964353095.1 uncultured Flavobacteriaceae bacterium
GCAAGTGAGCCCACAGAAGAAACGTCTTGATCGTCAAAAATGGGCTTCCAATTAATACCGCCATCGGTTGTTTTCCATAAGCCACCTGAGGCTGCACCGATATACGTAACCATAGGGTCACCTTCCACTCCAGCAATGGCAATAGTTCGATTTCCCTCTGGGCCAATAAAACGGAAATCAAATTCTTTAAAAGCAGAAAGGTCTTCTTGGCCAAATACAAATAAGGTAAAAACAGAAAAGAATAAGAGTAGCTTGAATTTCATAAGGATGTTCGTTGGTTGAAAAAACAGTTCTTAAATTTACGAATCTGATTTTAAAAAGTTTGTTTTAAACTGTACCCTATGAAATACCATCAAATACCAAATTCCCTATTCATAAAAAACCGCAAAAAATTTATGGCTCAAATGAAGTCAAAAAGCATTGCGGTTTTCAATTCTAATGATATTTATCCGATTAGTGCAGATAGTACCATGCCTTTTGAGCAGCACAGTGATATTTTTTATTTGAGTGGGGCAGACCAAGAAGAAACAATATTAGTATTGTTTCCTGATGCAATGAATGCCAAGCATAAAGAAATTCTGTTTGTTCGTGAAACGAATGCCCATATTGCGGTTTGGGAAGGTGAAAAACTGACCAAAGAAAGAGCTACAGCAGTATCTGGAATACAAAGTATTTATTGGTTATCAGATTTTGACAAGTTGTTTTTCGATCTGATGACCGAGGCTGATACTATTTATTTTAACACTAACGAGCATTATCGACAAGCAGTAGAAACCCAAACTCGTGAAGATCGTTTCATTTTAAAATGTAAGCAAGATTTTCCTGCACACCAATGGGCAAAAAGCAATCCTATTTTACAGCAAATAAGAGGGGTTAAAGAACCTGAAGAAATTGATTTAATGCAGACGGCTTGTGATATTACTGAAAAAGGATTCAGAAGATTACTAAGCTTTGTAAAACCTGGGGTTTGGGAGTACGAAATCGAAGCGGAACTACTGCATGAATTCGTCAGAAACCGTTCTAAAGGATTTGCCTATACTCCCATTATAGCTTCAGGGAACAATGCCAACGTGCTTCATTACATAGAAAACAACCAACAATGTCAAGATGGTGATTTAATTTTGATGGATGTTGCTGCGGAATATGCCAATTATTCCAGTGATTTGACCCGTACCATTCCTGTTAACGGAAAATTCACAAAGCGTCAAAAAGAGGTGTATAATGCTGTGCTTCGCGTAAAAAACGAAGCAACAAAATTATTAGTGCCAGGCACCATTTGGGCCGAATACCATAAAGAATGTGGCAAGCTGATGACCTCAGAATTATTAGGACTAGGGCTTTTGGACAAGGCGGATGTTCAAAATGAAAACCCTGATTGGCCGGCCTATAAAAAATACTTTATGCATGGCACAAGCCACCATATCGGTTTGGACACGCATGATTACGGCGAATTAAAAACCCCGATGAAACCCAATATGGTGTTTACTGTGGAACCGGGAATTTACATTCCTGATGAAGGTTTTGGTATTCGGTTGGAAGATGATGTGGTCATTCAAGAAACCGGAGAGCCTTTCAATTTGATGGCGAACATCCCCATAGAAGCAGATGAGATCGAGGAGCTGATGAATGGTTGATCGTTGACAGTTTATGGTCATCTCGAACGCAATCGAGATAAAAGTGAGAAATCTATGTTTATTAAAATGCTTTTATTGTTTTTACAACAATCGGAAATTGAAAAGAAAATAGAAGAGGCTCCTGATTCTGCCTACGAAACAGGGGTTTTAATTGGCACGTATTTGCCTTTTGTGGTTTTGGTTATCATTGCTTATGCCATCTATTATTACTCTAAAAAACGACGGGGATCGGAATAACAAAGTAAGGCCTTTGTCATGCTGAGGTGGTTGCTGAGCTTGCCGAAGTACACGAAGCATCTCACCTACACTTTTCACATGAAGTACAGATTTCTCACTCGCATGGCTGCGGTGCGTGGGATTCCCTGCCGGCAGGCAGGTTCCCTTTGGTCAGAATGACAAATTCAACGATTAGGTTTAATGTTTGCAACCACAAAAGCAACCAAAGCTGGTAACACCCAACCCATTTGAAACTTACTTAAGGGAATCCAACTAGAGACCGCTGAAATAGATTTGCCAAACCCGATACTTCCTAAAAAATCGGGGACACTAAAAATAATGGTGGCCAATACCACCCATCGGAAAACCTTTTCTGAGGCATATTTGTTGGGGATAACATTGAGTAAAATCAACACTATCGTAATGGGGTAAATAAACATGAGTGCAGGTAAGGCCACAGCAATAATATATCCTACATTGAATTGCCCCATGATAATGCCTAAAAGACAACCAACTACAGCAGTAATTAGATAAGCATTCTTGAAATTTTGAAATTGCCCTTTTACAAAGTCAGCAGTTCCGGTAACAATACCAACAGCTGTTGTAAAACAGGCCAAACTAACGAGCATACTTAAAAACACATTGGCCGTGCTGCCCAAGGTTTTAAGGCTAATACCACTTAGTAGAGCGGTACGAGAAGTGTCTGCCTCAAATTCATTGTGCATCAAAGCCCCTGTCAAAACCAATCCGGTGTAGATGAGAAAGAGTCCAAGGCCAGAGAATAATCCTGCTTTAGCAATGGCACTTTTTTTCTGCTCATAAGGGAGTTTATTGTTTTTTAGGTTGATCGATACGATGATTACGCCACCAACAACAACAGCACCAATGGCATCAAAGGTTTGGTAACCTTCCAATATTCCGCTAGTAAAAGGACTGGTAAATTCAGTAGTCCCAAAATCGAACTCAAATCCGAATAAGGCTTGGGTAATAATACATAGTAAGATTACTATAATGGCTGGTGTCAAGACTTTTCCGATAACATCCAATATTTTAGACCTGTTGATGACAAAAACAAAGACCAGAACAAAATATAGAACACTTGTGAATAAAGCCGAAGAACCAAAAAAGGGTTGAATACCCATTTCATGCGTTACCGATGCAGTTCTTGGAGAAGGCAGGCTTATTGAAATGGCGTAGACCAAATAACAATACACTAAACTAAAAGTAGGAGAGACTTTTTTGGCAAAATCGAACATGGTGCCCTGTAGTCTTGCATGGGCAATAATGCCAAAAATTGGGATTAGAACGGCTGATAAACAAAAACCTAAAGTAACCAACCACCAAGTTTCGCCAGATTTAAAACCAAGCTGTGGGGGTAAAATTAAATTACCAGCACCAAAGAATAGGGAAAAAAGTGCGAATGAGACTACAAGAATATTTCTTTTAGTGATCATAACCTAAAAAATATTTGGAAAGATAGGCCAAATTTGTATATTGAAACCGAATACAGTTCATCGATTATTTTGACTATTTCATCGAAAACAGGTATTTCATCGAAAAAAACAGTGTCTAAAAAATAAAGGGCGTAAAACAAGCGTTGCCCTTGAAGTAAACCAAACTAAACTATTAAACGTATTCTATTGAAACAACAATACTAATGATTGCATATATCGACCCCAAATCGAAACAATGCATGAACTGACAACAAGCTTATGAAGAAAACCATTACCCCCGATGGCAACAAACTTACTGGAATCTTCTGCAATTTTTTTGGACACCATTTTGCGGTTTCAAAAAAGGTGACAGAACACATTAAGGAATATCGTTGCCTTCATTGTCAAAAACAGGTCACTACCGATGAAAGAGGTAAGCTGTCTGCACTCACCCCCCAACTGCAGGAAATTAACAATACGCTAGAAGATATGTATCAAAAGCGTAATCGCAAATCTGCTAGAACAATCGAACGTAAGCACGTAGCTTAAAACGAATTCCAGCCTTGTGCTGTTAGCGGTATTTTAGAGCCATTCCTGGAGATTAGGTGTGCGCCCTCGTTCTTATCCGTCATGTGCCCCAAGACCGTAAGACTAGGATTGCCCTTGATTTTCGGGAATTCTTTTTGGTCAATGGTAAATAATAACTCGTAATCTTCGCCACCGCTCAAGGTAATCATTGTGCTGTCAATTTTAAACTCTTCAGCAGTTGAAATCACCGTTGGATCCAAAGGTATTTTATCTTCGTAAAGGTTGCAGCCAACTTGACTTTGTTCACATATATGTAATATTTCAGAAGATAGCCCATCACTAATATCGATCATAGCTGTAGGGTGTACGTCTAACTTTTCTATTAGCTCAACCACATCTTTTCTGGCTTCTGGTTTTAACTGTCGTTCAATAATGTAAGAGTAAGGCTCTAAATCAGGTTGATTCTGAGGATTCACTTTAAAAACTTCCTTTTCACGCTCTAACACCTGAAGTCCTAGGTAAGCACCGCCTAAATCTCCACTAACCACCAATAAATCATTCTCTTTTGCACCAGAGCGGTACACAATATTCTCTTCTTTTGCGATACCCAAGGCTGTAATACTAATGAGCATGCCTTTTGTGGATGAGGTGGTATCTCCACCGATCAAGTCTACGCCGTATAATTTGCAGGCCGCTTGTACCCCAGCGTAAAATTCTTCTAAAGCTTCCAACGGAAAACGATTGGAAACCGCAAGGGAAACTGTAATCTGTGTGGCCATGGCATTCATGGCATAAATATCGGAGAGATTCACAATTACAGACTTGTACCCTAAGTGTTTTAAGGGCATATAGCTTAAGTCAAAATGAACACCTTCAATCAGTAAATCTGTAGAAACTACTGTTTTTTGATTTTTGAAATCAAGGATGGCAGCATCATCGCCAATACCTTTACATGTTGACTCTTGGTGAACTTCAAAACCTTTGGTAAGGTGCTTTATTAAGCCGAATTCCCCTAGCTGTTCCAACGCGGTTCGCGATTGGTTTTTATCTTCTATCATGGTGCAAAAATAAGCCGAATACTTTAGAGTTTGTGATGTGCATCATTGTAAATGATTTTTGAAGGAGTAGCGAATTTTTTTAGTGATACAGAAATCCTAATTGAAATTTAAACGAAGTTATAAGCAGAAAGGGTGCGCAAGAAAACAAGGAATAAGATATTGGTAAAATCCTTAATATCGTATCTTTAACCTAAGCCCTTTATCTACCGTGTTATGTATTCTCGATTTTTATTTTTTTGTGGTCTTTTTTTTCTGTTATCCTGCGGAGGAGAAGATGATACCGCCCAAAAGGTTCAAGATGCTGTATTAACAGTTTCATTTATAAGTACTTCAAGTTTTGATACGGAAGGTGAAGGGGGCAATCTCCCTAGTTTATTACTTTCTGGAACGGTGGTTGATCCAACAACTGTTTCCGTGGAATTGCTCCCAAACAATACCGCCGCAAAGGAGGATGATTTTAGCTTAAATACGCCACAGGTAATCACCATACCAGAGGGAATATATGATGGTAGCGGCTCAAGCACAATTGCCATACCCAATTTTTCCATTATCGATGACTTGGAAGAAGAAGATGATGAAACGTTTCAGTTAAGGCTATCAAACCCTACAGGCGACGCAGTTTTGGGAGAAATTAGTGAAACGACCTATACCATCTTAGATGATGACGGTTTAACGATAACTTTTTCGCAGACAATTGCTTCTGGCAGGGAGAGCGAAGGAAATAATTTGCCAGTAATTATCGTATTGGGGAATGTGGTTGCAGATTTGTCTATTGAAGTAAGCCTCACTGGAAATGGCACGGCAGTTTTAGGATCTGATTTCACTTTAAATTCACCCCAAAGTATTACTATACCTTCAGGTAATTATACTGCTAGCGGGCAAAATAGCTTTCCAATTCCAGGCTTGGCAATTTTAGATGATGACCAAGTAGAACCCGCTGAGTTTTTTGAGCTAGAACTCACAGGGCCAGAAGATGATTTGGGAATTACGCAAACCCAATATGAAATACAAGGATTCACCCCTTGCGAGGCCGGCATTGCCGGTGAATACCCTTGTAATGGTTATGATTTAATTGGAAGAATAAGTGTGTCAGATTTTGATGCTGCTGCGGGTAATGATGTTTGGGGATGGCAAGATACAGCCTCAGGGCGCGAATTTGCCTTGGTAGGGCTTGATAATGGCACTGCATTCGTTGAGGTCACCGGTGATGAGCCTATATATTTGGGTAAACTTCCCACAGCAACGGGTTCCACTATTTGGAGAGATGTCAAAGTATTTGAAAATCATGCTTTTATCGTTTCAGAAGCGGCTAATCATGGAATGCAGGTTTTTGATTTAAGGCGGTTGCTCACTGTCACGAACACACCGCAAACTTTTTCGGATGACGGTCGGTATACCAATATTGGAAATGCCCATAATGTGGTCATAAATGAAGCAACCGCTTTTGCCTATCCAGTGGGGACATCAAGAAACGATGCTTTTAGTGGAGGGGTCCATTTTGTCGATATTGAAAATCCGACCGCTCCCACTGCTGCCGGTGGATACGGAGATAGT
This sequence comes from uncultured Flavobacteriaceae bacterium, assembly GCA_964353095.1. Taxonomy (GTDB): domain Bacteria; phylum Bacteroidota; class Bacteroidia; order Flavobacteriales; family Flavobacteriaceae; genus Croceitalea. The sequence continues at coordinate 20,373 of CAYGUO010000007.1, forward strand.
GGGTACACACATGATGCACAGGTAGTGAATTATACTGGTCCTGATTCAGATTATTCAGGGCGAGAAATTTTTATTGGTGCCAACGAAAATCAAATTGTAATCGTTGATATTACCGATAAAAATAATCCCACAGAAATTGCTGCATTGACCTATAGTAATTTAGCATACACCCACCAAGGCTGGTTTACTGAAGACCAACGTTTTTTTCTTTTAGGGGATGAATTGGATGAGATAGAGTTTGGATTCAATTCAAGAACCTTGGTTTTTGACCTACAAGATTTAGATAACCCCGTATTGCATACCACATACCTAGGCCCTACTGCCGCAATAGATCATAATGGCTATGTCTTGGGAGACGAATTTTATTTGGCAAATTATACCGCTGGTATGCGGGTTTTGGATATTTCGGATATAGAAAACAGGAACATTTCAGAAATTGGATTCTTTGATACTTTTCCGTCGAACAACACCGCCAGTTTTAATGGTGTTTGGAGTGTATATCCCTATTTTTCAAGTGGTAAGATTTTAATCAATGATTCCAACACTGGTTTGCATATTGTCCAAAAATCAGAATAATAAAATGAAGAAATTAACGAGAAAAATAGTTTGGTTTTTTGGTGGTCTCTTTGCGATTGCATGTACTAGCGATGACGCTAGCAATAATGTTCAAAATGAAAATGGGATAACAGACGCTGTCCGGAGCATTACGAGCATTCAAAATTTTGGAGGTTCTGGCGACGATTCACCAAGGTCGATAGTGCCAACCAACGATGGCGGCTTCGCGGTTTTTGGCTTTACCAATAGTACAGATGGGGATTTAGCCAGTAAACTGTTGAACGTAAATGATTATTGGTTACTTAAGTTTGATGTGGAGGGTAATTTGCAATGGAACAAAACCTACGGTGGTAGTAAAGATGATCGGGGGCAACAGGCCATACAATTAAGTGATGGAGGCTATGCCATTACGGGCTACGCCATGAGTGATGATGGTGATGCAAGCAATAATGAAGGGTTTCATGATAATTGGGTTTTAAGGTTGGATACATCAGGAAATATTCTTTGGGAAAAAAGTTTCGGATTTTCTGGACATGACCATTCCTATGATATCATTGAAACTGTAGATGGGGGACTTTTCTTTTCAGGCTTTTTGGATATTACCTCTTCAAACGGAGAAGGTGGAACGGATAAGCGCGGTTTAACAGCCCATGGTGTGGGCGAATTTTGGGGAACACGTTTAGATGGTGACGGAAATATGCTTTGGCGAAAGTACTTTGGCGGCACAAACAATGATCGCTCTTTTGGTGTAATCAATGCCAATGATGGGGGGTTTTTATTATCCGGTGCTACCGAGAGTGATGATTTTGATGTTTCAAATTCAAAAGGGAGTTACGATTACTGGGTCGTAAAAGTTGATAAGAACGGTAATTTTGAATGGGAACGTTCTTTTGGTGGCACAGGTATTGAGCAATCACACGATATTACCACAACTTCAGATAATGCTTATGTGATTATAGGGAATACCTTTAGCATAGATACCCAAATCTCAAAGAACAATGGGGAATCAGATATTTGGATGGTAAAGTTTGATGATTCTGGCGAGCTGATTTGGGAACAGAGTTTGGGAGGCCCAGCTTTTGATGCTGCCCATAGCGTAAGCCTTACCAAAGATGGTGGATTCTTAATATCAGGGAATACCAAGAGTTTTGGTGGTGATGTAACTGCTAATTTTGGTGAGAACGACTTGTGGGTCATTAAAACCGATGCCAACGGTAAAATACAATGGCAACGTTCTGTAGGGGGTACAGATTTGGACTTTGGATACGATGCTTTTGAAACCGAAGACGGTAGCATATTCTTTGTTGGGGATACCGCCAGTGCTGATTTTCCAGAAATTGAGCATAAGGGAGGGGTAGATTTGGTGTTGCTAAAAGTAGAATAACCTGTAAAATTCCAGGCTTTTTCCGTAGTTTTTTTCTGTTTAACTTTTGAATAGAAAAAGTTTATCAAAACATACGTTATAAAAATGTTAGAAATAGCACATAATACGTACTAACACCTATATTTGTAAGCTATTTAGAATAAATCTTAGTAATCATGATTAAAGTATCTGACACCGCCAAACAAAAAGTAGTTAGCTTGATGACCGAATCTGGTTTTGATGCCACTACAGACTATGTTCGTGTAGGCGTAAAAAGCGGCGGATGCAGCGGATTATCGTATGAACTGGATTTTGATAAAAAATCAGTAGAAACGGATAAGGTATTTGAAGATAACGAAGTTCGAATTATTGTAGACAAAAAGAGCTTTTTATATCTGGTGGGTACCGTTTTGGAATATTCTGGAGGCTTGAATGGAAAAGGGTTTGTGTTCAACAATCCGAATGCACAAAGAACCTGCGGTTGTGGCGAGAGTTTTTCGTTGTAAAGTCCCCAAAGGGGGAAAATCGGCAGAGCTGAAACAAAAGGTGTTTATAGCATCAACTAGAAGAATTGGTTGACAGAAGAATAAAATAAATAAGAATATAAATTCCCCCTCTGGGGGATTAAAGGGGGCTTATGGCATATACCGAAGAAGAATTAAAGAAGGAGTTGGAAACTAAAGAATATGAGTACGGCTTTTACACCGACTTAAAATCAGAAACGTTTCCAAAAGGGCTCAATGCCGATATCGTTCGGGCAATTTCTAAAAAGAAAAATGAACCAGAATGGATGACGGAATGGCGCTTAGAGGCTTTCCATGTTTGGGAATCAATGACAGAGCCAGAATGGGCGAATGTTCGTTATGAAAAACCAGATTTTCAAGCTATTAGTTATTACTCGGCTCCTAAACCGCAAGACCCCAACAAATCTTTGGATGACGTAGATCCTGAGTTGTTGGAAATGTATCGAAAATTGGGTATCTCCGTTGACGAACAAAAGAAGCTTCAAAACGTAGCTGTTGATATTGTTGTTGATTCGGTTTCCGTAGCAACCACTTTTCAAAAAACATTGGAAGAAAAGGGCATTCTCTTTATGCCTATTTCAGAAGCGATACAAAAGCATCCAGAATTGGTTAAAAAGTACATGGGTACCGTGGTACCTACAACAGATAATTTTTATGCGGCATTGAATTCTGCGGTCTTTACCGATGGTTCTTTCTGCTACATTCCAAAAGGGGTTAGATGCCCTATGGAATTATCTACCTATTTCAGAATAAACGAGGGAGGCACAGGTCAGTTTGAACGCACTTTGGTGATTGCCGATGAAAGTAGTTATGTGAGTTATTTAGAAGGGTGCACAGCACCTTCAAGAGATGAAAACCAACTGCATGCTGCTGTGGTAGAACTGATTGCCTTGGATGATGCCGAAATCAAATATTCAACAGTGCAAAATTGGTTTCCCGGTAATAAAGAAGGAAAAGGTGGGGTATACAATTTTGTGACCAAAAGAGGCATTTGCGAGAACAATGCCAAAATCTCTTGGACACAGGTTGAAACGGGTTCTGCCGTTACATGGAAATATCCTTCATGTATCTTGAAAGGTGATAATGCCGTTGGAGAGTTTTATTCCATTGCCGTGACCAACAATTATCAGCAAGCTGATACAGGTACCAAGATGATTCATTTGGGTAAGAATACCAAGAGCACGATTATTTCAAAAGGAATTTCAGCGGGTAAATCACAAAATAGTTACCGTGGTTTGGTTCAAATTGGTTCAAGAGCAGAAAATGCACGAAATTTTTCACAATGTGATTCCCTTTTAATGGGTAATGAGTGCGGCGCACATACCTTTCCCTACATTGAGGCAAAGAACAAATCTGCACAAATAGAACATGAGGCAACCACCAGTAAAATTGGAGAAGACCAAATTTTCTATTGCAACCAAAGAGGTATTGATACCGAAAAAGCTATTGCTTTAATTGTAAATGGTTTTAGTAAAGAAGTATTGAATAAACTTCCTATGGAATTCGCTGTAGAGGCCCAAAAATTGTTGGAAATAAGTCTTGAAGGTTCCGTTGGATAAAAATCCCCAAGAGGGAATAACAAAAGGGAATGAAAAAAGTATTCATATTATTTAGTCTTACAGCTGTTTTTTTCTCTTGCAAAGAGTTAAAAAAAGAAGCAGAAGAGGCCATCACCAAATCTGAACAGCCGGTTAAACCTGAAATTAAACTATACACTTTTGATGGTGGTACGGTTCAAGTAAACCAGTTAGAACTTTTTTCTCAGGATACTACTTATACTGGGCAGACCAAGGTTTTTGCTGATGCCTTTTATGTAATCGAGCACCCAAAGGGAACCTTAATGTGGGATGCGGGCTTGCCAGAAATGTTAGTTGGAATGCCAGAGCCGTATACGGATCCTAGTGGTGCATTTACAGTTTCAAGAAAAGACTCCGTAGTAGCGCAGTTAGCAACTATAGATATGACTCCAAATGATATTGACTATTTAGCACTTTCGCATACGCATTTTGACCATAGTGGTCATGCAGAAAAAATTGGAAGTGCAACTTGGTTGGTACAAGAAGCGGAATATGATTTTGTAACCAGTGATGAGGTTCAAAAAAATAATGCAGACGTTTACAATGCCATTAACGACTTGACCAATATCAAAAAGATAAAGGGTGATTATGATGTTTTTGATGATGGATCGGTCATTATAAAGCACATGCCAGGGCATACACCAGGCCACCAAGTATTGTTTTTGGATTTAGGGGAACATGGACCACTATTATTGACAGGAGATTTATATCACTTTTACGAAAATCGAGAATACAAACGTGTTCCTATTTTTAATCACGATGTAGAACAAACCATGCAAAGTATGGCTGCTTTTGAAACATTTGCCGTTGAAAAAGGAGCAAAAGTATATTTACAACATGCAAAAGGCGATTTTGATAAATTGCCCAAAGCACCAAACTATTTAAAGTAAAGCAATGTTAGAGATCAAAGATTTACACGCAAGTGTTGAAGACAAAGAAATATTAAGGGGAATTAATCTTGAGGTTAAAGCAGGTGAAGTACATGCTATTATGGGGCCTAACGGCTCTGGCAAGAGTACTTTGGCGGCTGTAATTGCTGGTAAAGAAGAGTTTGAGGTCACTAAAGGATCTGTTCTTTTGAATGGTGAAGACCTAGAAGATGCCGCACCGGAAGAACGTGCGCACAAAGGTATTTTTCTATCTTTTCAATATCCTGTGGAGATTCCTGGAGTTTCAGTGACCAATTTTATGAAAACGGCTATCAATGAATCTCGAAAAGGAAGAGGCTTGGAAGACATGCCAGCAAACGAGATGCTAAAATTAATCCGTGAAAAATCAGAACTTTTAGAAATTGACCGTAAGTTTTTGTCACGTTCATTGAATGAAGGTTTCTCGGGTGGTGAGAAAAAACGAAACGAGATTTTTCAAATGGCAATGTTAGAACC
>CAYGUO010000007.1:25786-35334 GCA_964353095.1 uncultured Flavobacteriaceae bacterium
CCGGTTTGGATATTGACGCATTGCGTATTGTGGCGAATGGGGTCAATAAACTAAAAAGCAAGGACAATGCTGTCATAGTAATCACACATTACCAGCGATTGTTAGATTATATCGTGCCAGATTTTGTGCATGTATTGCATAACGGTAAGATTGTGAAGTCTGGTGGCAAAGAACTGGCCATGGAGCTTGAAGAAAAAGGATACGACTGGATCAAACAAGAAGCTACGGTATAAAAAACAGTAATCAGTTGTCATTGGTAGTAATTCTGCCAACTGAAAACTGAAAACTGAAAACTGAAAAAAATGAATTTAAAAGAGAAATTGATTTCGTCTTTCATGGCCTTTGAGAACAATGTGGATGTGGAGCATCCTGTTCATGATGTCCGTACGGAAGCGATAAAGAATTTTGAAGCAAAAGGTTTTCCTACCAAAAAGGAAGAAGCTTGGAAATATACCTCGTTGAACAGTCTTCAGAAAATAGACTTTAGTATTTTTCCAAAGCAAGAAAATGCTTTGGAATACAAAGATGTCAAGCGCTATTTTATTCATGAAATAGACACGTATAAAATCGTCTTTATTGATGGTATTTATAGTTCGTTTCTTTCTGACACTACGCATGATGGAGTTGATATTTGTTTAATGAGTTCGGCCTTGACCAAACCCATGTACAAGCAGATTGTTGATGTATACTTTAATAAAGTGGCCTCTAAAGAGGAGTCTTTAACGACTTTGAATACAGCATTTAGCCGTGAGGGTGCCTACATCTACATTCCCAAAAACAAAATGCCCAAAAAGCCTGTTGAAATCGTTCATTTTGCAACAGGTAATGAAGCTTCGTTAATGCTGCAGCCTCGTAACTTGATTATAGTTGAAGAAAACGCCGAGGTACAGATTATAGAACGTCATCAGAGCTTAACCTCCAATGCCGTGCTTACTAATGCTGTTACCGAAATTTTTGCGGCGCAAAACGCCATTATTGATTATTATAAGATACAGAACGACAAGAGTTCAGCATCTTTGATTGATAATACGTACATCAATCAAAAAAGTAAGAGTAATGTTAATGTGCATACGTTTTCTTTTGGTGGAAAATTGACACGGAATAACCTCAATTTCTATCAAAATGGCGAGTATATGGACTCGACCATGAAAGGGGTGACTATTCTAGGTGAAAAACAACACGTTGACCATCATACTTTGGTGCATCATATTGAGCCAAATTGCGAAAGCCATCAAGACTATAAGGGTATTTATGGGGAGAACTCCACCGGTGTTTTCAACGGAAAGATTATTGTGGATAAAATTGCCCAAAAGACGAATGCTTTTCAACAGAACAATAATATTTTGATAAGCGATAAGGCGACCATTAATACAAAACCGCAGCTTGAGATTTTTGCTGACGATGTTAAATGCTCCCATGGCTGTACAATAGGACAGCTTGATGAGGATGCTTTATTCTATATGCAATCTAGGGGTATTGGTAAAAAAGAAGCTAGGGCGTTATTAATGTATGCTTTTGCCAACAACGTCTTGGAAAGTGTTCGTATACCTGAACTTAAGGCCAGAATCAATAAATTGATTGCTAAAAAGTTGGGTGTAAATCTTGGGTTTGACTTATAAAAGACCTTTAAAATATCAACAAAAGCTGGTCAAGGTCCTTGCCCGGGTAACCTTAATCGGCTTTTTTTCTTTAGGGAGCCTGCAGGCACAAGAAACCCGTTTTGGGATAAAGGCTGGCCCAAACTATTCTTCCATTGTGGGCGATTTGACCGAAGGTTTAAAATTTCGATTTTCGGGTCATGTTGGAGTGTTTTTAGAGGTTGATTTATCTTACAAGCTTAAATTTCAGCCTGAGCTGGTGTATTCTTCCCAAGGCTTTCAGTTTAGTTCGGATTTGGCCGATATACAAAATGGTGGAATTGGGGACCAAAATGACTTTAGAACCAACGTACAGCTAAATTATATAACAGTTCCGTTAATTATGAAATTCGCATTGAACGAACGAACGGACTTGGAGTTTGGTCCACAGTTTGGTTTTTTGTTGAACCAAGTGACGCTTATAAAAAATTTAGATGAAATTGATGGGACTGACCTTGCTAGAAGAGCTTCGCTATCTGGAGATTTTCAATTAGACTATGGAGTTGCACTTGGCTTAGGGATTAAATTGAGCGACCGGTTGTCACTTTCACCAAGGGCTTATGTTGGATTGCGAAACCGCTTGAACGGTCTAGGCGGAACCGCACAAAACTATAATGTCGCGCTACAATTGTCTGTGAACTATCTTTTTTAACTAGGTTACATAAAAAGTACTTAGTTGCCTATAATATCGTGCTATCGCTTTTTTTAAAATGGACAATTGATTGAGGCACTTCAATTTAAAACACATTCATTATAATTCGATTTGAACTTACTCAAAACGAGGTAACGGTTTGATTTCACGGTATTAATCTTTATCTTTTAATTGTATAAATAAGAACGCTATGGCCAAATATGTGCTACTAGTTTTTGTGGTTTTTAGCCTTACCACGAGTTTAGCCCAAAATACGAAATGGAGTGCCGCACTTAACTATCCTATAAGTATTGGAGATGACTTTGGAAATGGTACTTCAGGACTCATTGATGCAGAACTGAAATATCGATTTGTCAATTTACAGTTTGTACGTATTGGAGCAGGCATCAATGTTGGACTTTATGAGGGTACTATTGAATTTCCCACGGAAGTCCAGGCATTTCAAGAAACCAATTGGATGATTCAACCCAAAATTTTTAGTGAGTTCAACGTACCAGCACTTGGCAAACTTACCCCGTATGTTGGGTTGGGATATACCCTAATCGCAACAAGTTTCGATAATAGAGTGCCCATACCTGTTTCAAGAATAACGGAAAAAGATACTAAGGGTAGTTTTAATTTCAATATTGGCTTGGCTTATGATGTAACGAATCAAATTTTTATACAGGCACAATACGATTATTTGCAGAACACCAATGAAATCTTAGCATTTCCTGGTACGATTGAAGTAGAACAAAACTTAGGGTTCTTAAAACTAGGTTTAGGTTTTCGATTTTAATGAAGCTTAGTTAGCCCTTGTTTTCTTTAGTGCCTATCTTTGTAAACCAATTGAATTGCTATGTTTGACCTTACTAAAATAAGAGCCGATTTTCCCATTTTAAACCGTTTGGTCAATGGCAACCCTTTGGTCTATTTAGATAATGCAGCTACCTCACAGACCCCAACACAGGTCATTGATGTGATAGTAGATTATTACCAACGCTTGAACGCCAATATTCATCGTGGAGTACATACATTATCCCAAGAGGCAACCGATGCTTATGAACAAGCGCGTATAACAATTCAGAAGCATTTCAACATTGCTAAATCACATGAAGTGATTATGACTTCTGGCACCACCCATAGTATTAATTTGGTGGCCAATGGGTTTACCTCAATTTTACAAAAAGGAGATGAACTTTTGGTTTCCGCTATGGAACACCACTCCAACATTGTGCCTTGGCAAATGTTGTGCGAACGAACGGGTGCCGTTTTAAAAGTGATTCCTATGAACGAGAATGGCGAGTTGGTGATGGAAGAATTTCACAATTTACTCTCCGATAAGACCAAATTGGTTTTTTGTAATCATGTTTCCAATGCGCTAGGTACTATAAACCCGATAGAAGAAATCATTGAAAGCACCCATAAAGTAGGCGCTGCGGTTTTAATTGATGGTGCGCAGGCAGCACCACATATAAAAGCCGATTTGCAAGCTTTGGATGTTGATTTTTATACCATTTCTGCACATAAAGTATGCGGCCCAACAGGGGTGGGTATGCTTTACGGCAAAGAAGAATGGCTCAAAAAACTGCCCCCATATCAAGGTGGCGGTGAAATGATTGCTGAGGTTACTTTTGACAAAACCACTTATGCGGATCTGCCCCATAAATTTGAAGCTGGCACGCCAAATATATGTGGCGGAATCGCCTTTGGTGCAGCATTGGATTATATGAACCAGATTGGTTTTAAAGAAATTGCCGCCTATGAGCACGAGCTGTTAGAATATGCTACAACTGAACTGCTCAAAATTGAAGGACTTAAAATTTATGGCACTGCGACACAAAAAACTTCGGTCATTTCATTCAATATTGAGCATATTCATCCTTATGATATCGGGACGATTCTCGATAAATTGGGCATTGCGGTAAGAACTGGTCACCACTGCGCGCAGCCAATTATGGATTTTTATAAAATTCCTGGCACGGTGAGAGCTAGCTTTTCGTTTTACAACACTAAAGAAGAAGTTGCTGTTTTGGTCCAGGGAGTTGAAAGAGCTAAAAATATGCTCCTCTAAGTTGTAACATAACATTTTGCCAATCTTTTGATTAACAGCTAGTCTAATTGTATTTTTGTAAAAATTTCTAGGATGACCATTAAAGCCATACAAGAAGATATTATAGATGAATTCAGCATGTTTGATGACTGGATGCAGCGCTATGAATACATGATAGATTTGGGTAAAGCTTTACCATTGATTAATGAACAATACAAGACCGATGACAACATCATTAAAGGTTGTCAAAGCAAGGTTTGGGTGCATGCAGAATTAGATGACGATAAGCTGGTCTTTACCGCTGATAGTGATGCTATTATTACAAAAGGTATTATTGCAATTTTAATACGTGCGTTTAGCAATCAAAAACCACAGGCAATCATCGAGGCCGACACTAATTTTATTGATGAAATTGGGCTGAAAGAACATTTATCGCCTACACGGGCAAATGGTTTGGTAAGTATGATCAAGCAATTAAAATTATATGCTGTTGCATATCAAACACAATTAAGTTAAAATGAGCGAAGAAACAACTATAGATACTGTAGAGTTAGGAGATAAGATAGTCCGGGTTTTAAAAACAATTTATGATCCTGAGATTCCCGTTGATATTTATGAATTGGGATTGATTTATGACGTTTTTGTCAATGAGGATAATGACGTTAAAATATTGATGACCCTTACATCACCTAACTGCCCGGTTGCAGAGACATTGCCTGTTGAGGTAGAAGAAAAAGTGAAGTCTTTGGATGCAGTAAAAGATGCTGAGGTAGAAATTACCTTTGATCCACCTTGGACGCAAGAGTTAATGAGCGAAGAAGCAAAGTTGGAGCTTGGAATGCTGTAGTTTTCAGAAATAAGTTTTCAGATGTCGGTTAATAAGGGTTTTGAACAAATTATTTCATGGAAAAAATCTAGAGAGCTTAATAAGTAAATTTACGGTTTGACAACAGCACATCAATTCTCCAAAGATTTCGCTTTACGTGATCAGATTAGAAGAGCTTCTATATCTATTTCATCTAATATAGCCGAGGGATACGGGAGAAAAACCAGCAAAGAGTTTATTTATTTTCTTAACGTTGCCAAAGCTTCCTGCTATGAGGTAAAATCACAATTGTATTTAGCCTTAGATATAAAATACATTACTGCAGAAGAGTTTGAAATGGTATTCTCAATCTGTGATGAAATTTCTAAAACGCTATATGGCTTAATTAAACATTTGGAGAAGAAAATCTGACTTCTTAAATCTTAGTACTGACAACTGATGAACAAAGAAATAATAAATAGGGTAGCACAAAGTAAATTGGTCACTTTTGACTTAGAAGACCTGTATCCGGAAGGAAAACGAGTAGTTTTGGACATCAAAGATTGGTTGTATGAAGAAATCATTCTTAGAGAAAAAGAATTTCGTGCCTTTGTTGATGCACATGATTGGGCCGCATATCAAAATAGTTACGTGGCATTGACTTGTTCTACGGATGCAATTGTTCCAGGGTGGGCGTATATGTTGGTTACTTCAAGATTAAGTCCCTTTGCGAAAAAAGTGGTTGTTGGTGATTTAGAACAACTGGAATCTGCTATTTACCAACCCATATTAGAAACCTTAAATGTTGCACCGTTTGAAGATAAGCCAGTCATCATAAAAGGCTGTGCGCATAAACCTGTGCCACAAAACGCTTATTTACAAGCAATGGCAAAAATACAGACCGTGGCAAAAAGTGTGATGTACGGTGAAGCCTGTTCTTCTGTTCCATTATTTAAGAGAAAGTAGTATTTTCTTTTATCTACAAGTGACAATTACTACTTTTGAGGGTCTAATACACTAAACATTAAAACACAGATGAGAAAAATTGTATTTGCTTTAGCATTTCTGTTTACCGCTGCAACACTTACGGCACAAACGGAAGAAGAATTGAAAGCCACCTTGGCTACTAAAAAAGACTCCATTTCGGCTATTCAGGGTAGAGCTGATGCCTTACAAGCTCAGATTAATGCCTTACCAGGCTGGAAAAAAGGAGCTTTTGGTACTATTGGAGGTTCGCTTTCCAACTTTAACAACTGGTTTGCTCAAGGAGCACCAAATAACAGCTCTGGTAATATCGCCATTACGGGTAATGCCTTTGCTAACCTTAAACAGGAAAAGTATTTCTGGAACAATTCCTTAAACTTGAACCTAGGTTGGGTGAAATTGGATAATAAAGATATTGCAACGGACTCAGAAGATTTTGAGGCCTTAACAGATGTGTTCCAAATCACTTCGCTTTACGGCTGGAGGTTATCTGACAAATTTGCCATCTCTGCTTTAGGGGAGTACAGAACAACCTTATTGAACAATTTTAACGACCCTGGTTATTTAGACCTAGGTGTTGGTGGTACATGGACCCCAATTGACAACATGGTAGTCGTAATTCACCCATTGAACTACAATTTCGTTTTCGCGGAGAATGATGCGGTTTTCAACAGCTCTCTAGGTGCTAAAATTGTTGCTGATTATACAAGACAAATTGGAGCAATTGGTTTTAAATCGAACCTTTCCGCTTTTATGAGTTATGAAGGTAGTGAGCTCAGCAACTGGACATGGACAAACAATTTCTCTTACACGTTGTGGAAGGGTCTTGGAGTTGGTTTTGATTTCGGTCTAAGAAATAGCCAGCAAGAAGCGGCAAATTTTCAAGGTGTAGCCCTTGAAGATGCTGACAATTCATTACAATCTTTTTACACCGTTGGTTTGAGTTACAATTTCTAAGGAAATAAATATTCAATGTATCAAAAAGCCTCTGATTGTAAATCAGAGGCTTTTTTGTTAGGTTATTGAGTTCATTATTTGGTAAACAAGAGCCTTGGGGAAAGCCATTGTTTTTACTGTAGTAAACTTATGGTAAGATGGTGAGCTTCCGAACTTTTTGTTGGGTAAGCCAAGAAAATTGTTGGGTAAGCAAATGTTAATATTTTTCTGACAGAAAAATTAATATTCGTCTAAATTCTCAGGATAGAGAAAGTTGTTATACGGAAACCTAGTAACATGAATATCCCTAACCTCATCATAGACCCGTTTTCTGAAATCATCTAAGTTCTCTTTATTCAATGCTGATATGAATAAAGCTCGGTCGCCAACTTTGTTATACCAAGTTTGTTTCCATTCGTCCAAGGTAAAGTGCAATTTGGTTTTTTCGGTCACCAAATCATCTTCCTCAATAATTTCTGGGCGGTACTGATCAATTTTATTGAAGACCATAATGGTCTTTTTATCAGCACTTTTAATCTCATCCATAATTTTGTTGACCGATTCAATGTGTTCCTCAAATTGAGGATGCGAAATATCGACAACGTGCAATAATAAATCTGCCTCGCGTACCTCATCTAAAGTACTCTTAAAGCTTTCAACCAACTGAGTGGGAAGTTTTCTTATAAATCCAACGGTATCACTTAGTAGAAAAGGTAAATTGCCCAATACGACTTTACGTACCGTTGTATCTAAGGTTGCAAAAAGCTTGTTTTCTGCAAAGACATCACTTTTGCTGACTACATTCATTAAGGTTGACTTGCCAACATTTGTATATCCAACCAATGCAACTCGGACCATGGCACCGCGATTACCACGTTGGGTTCCCATTTGACGGTCAATTTTATGAAGCTTCTTTTTTAATAAAGAAATTCGGTCCCGAACAATACGCCTATCGGTCTCAATTTCAGTTTCACCGGGCCCACGCATTCCAATACCACCTTTTTGACGCTCTAAGTGTGTCCAAAGTCCGGTTAATCGGGGCAAAAGATATTGGTATTGCGCCAGTTCTACCTGGGTCCGGGCATAACTGGTTTGCGCCCGTTGTGCAAAAATATCTAGAATCAGGCTGGTTCGATCTATAATTTTACAGCGTAAAATCTTTTCTATATTTCGTTGTTGCGCAGGGGTAAGCTCATCATCAAAAATAACGGAACCTATTTCATTGGCGGTTACAAAAGCTTCCACTTCTTCCATCTTGCCGCTGCCAATAAGTGTTTTTGGGTTAGGCATATCCATACGTTGTACAAAACGTTTTAATACCTCACCGCCAGCTGTATAGGTCAAGAATTCCAGTTCATCAAGATATTCCGCCACCTTTTCTTGGCTCTGTTGCGAATTTATGACCCCAATCAGTACCGATTTCTCATAATCAATGGTCTTTTTCTCTAGCATAAAATCATTTAAACCCCAAAGTTACATTGTTTCATACTACTTTTTGTATTTTACCTTCGACTAACTAATCATTTCAATGGCTAAAAAGTATTTTGTTTCCCGTGCTGAGGTATCCCCTCAAGGGTTTCGGTATCGTGGTCTTAGCAGTTCACGTTTAGAAAATCTTACCGATGCCATTTTTGGATTCGCCATTACTTTATTGGTCATTGCATCTCAAGTGCCTACAACGTATGTAGAGCTTCAAGTATCTATGTATGGGTTTTTGGGATTCATATTTTGTATTATGCTCTTATTGGGGCTTTGGAACAACCATAATAGTTTCTTTTTACACTTTGGACTTCAAGACCAAACTACCAAGGTTTTGAATTTTCTGTTCTTATTTGTTTTATTGTTCTATGTATATCCACTAAAATATTTATTCTCTTTCTTGGGAACGGCGATATATGCGAAGATTAAACTAGGAATGGGCGATAATTCTGAGGCTTTGAAAACGGTTATGAACGAGGTATTGAGGGCTGAACTAAGTTCTGGGCAGTGGGTAGATATTATGGTTAGGTTTGGTATGGGTCTCTTTTTAATGTATCTGTTCCTTTTTTTAATGCATGTAAATGCCTATCGAAAAAAAGAAATATTGCAGTTAAATAAAAGGGAGTTATATATGACCAAGACTTTTATACAAGCTTATGCTATTTTGCTGGGTGTTTGTACATGGTCAATGCTCATCGTTTTGTTTTTTGGCGGCGGTAGCGCTCCGCTGGCAGGTTCTGTGTATGCGTTAATAGGGATTTTGCTGCCTCTGCATCGAAGAATTCGAAACTCAAAAATGAACAAGCTTTTTGCAAGAGTGTAATTCTTTACCCACAATTATGAGCGATTTAGAACATCTATTTACAGTAGCGTTTTATAATCTTGAAAATTATTTTGACACTACTAATGATGCGCATGTTTTAGATGATGACTTTACACCCAAAGGATTTAAAAAATGGAACGAGAAGAAGTTTTATAAAAAAACACAGAAATTAGCAAAAACAATAGCCGAAATTGGAAGGG